>JBQTIO010000080.1:0-5257 GCA_052388075.1 Nitrospiraceae bacterium | reverse complement strand
GTCTTGAGGCAGTCAATGACTTCATCATCCTCCACCTGAAGAAACTGCTCATAGAACTGACCGATTCCGAAAAACCATTCAGAGGTGTGCAAGACCACCGTCTCGTCGACGAGGCCCTTCAACTCAGTCGCCGCCTGCGGAGGAGCAACCGGCACCGCGGCGACGATCTTTGCTGTCTCAGCCCTGAGAAGAGCGCCGAGCGACGCAAAGAATGTCGCCCCTGTTGCAATACCGTCATCCACCAGGATGACCGTCTGCCCCTTCAAGGAGGGAACTGCTCGACCTTCCCGATAGCGCTGAATTCTTCTGTCGATTTCCCGTTTTTGGCGCTGCGTTTCCTCCTCCAGCTGAGCCCTGCTCACGCCATATCCCCGAATGACATCTTGGTTCAAATGTTGATAGCCGGTTTCGGCCAGGGCGCCCATCGCCAGTTCGGGATTCGAAGGAGTCCCTAACTTGCGAGTGATGAGGACATCCAGAGGGAGGTGCAGTTCCAGGCTGATGTCGTAGCCCACCACCACCCCGCCTCGCGGCAATGCGATGACGATCGTCTCCTTCGCCATTTTATAATGGAGAAGCCGCTGAGCTAGCAGTTGTCCGGCATGATGGCGATCTTTGAATAGAGCAAACTCTCCGCTGGGCCTCATGTTCTCTCCACTGCCTATGACACCCACTGCGTAGGATCCTAATAAGGCCCCCAGTATGGTCCCCAGTAGGCGCCAAAGTATGGATAGGGGCGGAACCAGAAGGCCGGTAACTTGGGAGGCCAAATTGTCAACGATGCGATGTCGAGCGTCGGATAGACGTAATCGATCTCATCCAGCATCAAGGTCATGGAACCGGTCACATCACCGACCACGGTCACTCGTGTACCGACTGGAATCATCGCAGGGTCGAGGAATTCTTTCTGAAATGCGAGGAAGCGCCCGCCCGATTCCGTCAAACGACCCTGTGGTTCGTAGTCGCTCCCGATCGGCAGTTGGAGAACCTCGATCCGCGTACCATTCTGTTTGAGCGGTTTGACCGAAAGTACCACCCCTCCGACCACAATGACCTTTCCCTTATAGGACAGCGGCGAAGCCCTCACCTGCTGAAACGAAACATTCCGCTCGATTTTCCCCTGAAGGTCTGGAGGTACAACCGGCTCGCCGGCACATCCCGTGAACCACATGCTCGCTGCGACAGCCGCAACCGCTCTTAGGCAGCTTGTCCCATCCTGAAAAGCCATACGGCGACATTCAGCAAGACGAGTGCCCAGAACATGAGCGAGGCGGTGAGCGGAACCTCCCGTGTCTTCAGAAGAAGTTTGAGGGGAGGCTGAGCGTACGATGAGGGCCGGAGTGACACTGGGGGAGATTGCCACAGTGAACGGACCATACTGCGGCGTGAAGGGGCAGCTTCGCGTTTCGCTGAGCAGCTCGTTGTGCGAGAATAACCCACAATGATCCGCATGCCTAGTGACAACTTCCAAGGGATTCTTCCACTTCTGACGGAACCACAACGTAAACTGGAAGCAGAACTGCGCGCCTACGTGCAGGACCTCGCCGGCACGATCGGAGAGCGCAATCTCTTTCACCATAAGCAGCTCGTTGCGGCGGCAGACTACATCCGAGCCGCCCTGGGTCGTTCCGGATATCGGGTGAAGCGGCATCAGTATCAGGTCTCGGGGAATATGTGCGAGAACCTCGATGTGGAAATTCCCGGCAAGGATCATTCGGATCGCATCGTGTTGATCGGCGCCCACTATGACTCGGTGCAAGGCAGTCCCGGAGCGAACGACAATGCCACCGGCGTCGCCGCAATCCTGGCGCTGGCGCGGGCTTTCGCGAGGATGCAGCCGTCGCACACAATTCGGTTCGTTGCGTTCACCAACGAAGAACCGCCGCTCTTTCAAAGCCGTCATATGGGAAGCCGCATCTATGCCCGGCAGAGTCACGAGCGCGGCGAGAACATCGTCCTGATGTTGAGTCTGGAGACGATCGGCTACTACTCCGACGAACCGGGCAGCCAGGCCTATCCGTTCCCGTTCAGTTTTTTCTATCCCTTGACGGCCAACTTCATCGCCTTTGTCAGCAACATGGAGAACGCGCCCTGGGTCAAACGACTGCTGGAGGCCTTTCGCCGCCACGCCGAGTTTCCTTCAGAGGGAGGAGCGCTCTGGGAATGGATCCCGGGGGTCGCATGGTCGGACCACTGGTCGTTCTGGAAGGAAGGCTACCCCGCCGTCATGATCACCGACACCGCGCCCAACCGGTACCCCCATTACCATACGGCAGCCGACACGCCGGACAAGGTCGACTTCTCCCGGATGGCCCGCGTTGTCTCCGGGCTTGAGCGGGTGATTGCTGACGTGGCGAATCCCGCAATCTAGGCCGACCGCAGTGCCGTCCACTCGCGTCAGAGAGCACTCATCGACTAATCAGATTTCCCTTTCCGCCAGAAGATCCACAGCAGCAGGATGACGGCCATGAGCGCGAGAATCGCTTCGAACGAGTGCTCTGACATTGAGTCACGCGATGAGGTGTTGAGTGCTCGAGCCCTGCGGATTATGGTACTCGATCATCACCTCTCCATCCGACGGGTGTCGGAGTTCCTGCGCTCGTGCGAGCGCATCGAGTCCAGGAACGGCAGGCCGTCCAGATTGTGCACCTGAACAACCTGCTTCACCCGGTCGAAAGCAGGGAGGAAGTCCTTCGCCATCGTGTCGGTGGGGGCGGCGACCGTGCTTGCGGACGCTTCGCCTTTGGCAATCCTGGGTGTCGGGGGATGACAAAGACTAAGACTGGACACCCCGAGGATAGCGGCGCACAGCACGATCCATACTCGGCGTTCCACGGATGCTCCGATCACGAAGGAAGACTACTCGATCTTCACCGAGATGGATTTCCTCTTCGCTTCCTCCGTCTTCGCCATGCGGATCTCCAGCACCCCGTCTTTGAAGGACGCCTTGATCTCGCTGCTCTTCACCTCGCAAGGCAACGCGACGGTCCGCAAGAACGATCCATAAGACCGTTCACGTCGATAGTAGTCGTCCTCTTTCACTTCCTTGTCCTCTTTCTTCTCGCCCTTGATCGTCAAGGTCTCCCCCGCAAGGTTCACTTCCACTTCTTCTTTTTTCATCCCCGGAAGTTCTGCCTTGACCACGACGCTATCCTTTTCTTCATAGACATCGAGCGAGGGCATGCGGATTGAGAGTGGTCGGATCGGCAACCAGCGGTCCCGGCCAAAAAGACTGGGGAACGGACGCCGCCACATATCATCCATGAAGCGGTCCAACCAATGTTCGAACTCCTCTCCGCGCGACACGAGTTCACCAGGCTTCTTTGTGGCAACGGCCTTTTCTTCTGCAGTTGCTTTGCTCATGGCACATCCTCCTTTCTGAAGTTATGGCTGATGACGTTCCCTGCGCTCCGGCGGCTTCATGCCGCCCTTTCTTCACAACTCCTGTACGTCACTTGTTTCGTCCCTCTGTGACTCCCGATCCAGCCGGCAGAGCCATTCACCCCTTGCGGCCTGTCAGGGGCGAATCTCCAAGTGGTTCACAACCTTGTCCACGCCGAAGACGTACCAGGCATCGAACTCCGCCATTTCTTTCTGCGGCGCAGAGGGTGCATCGCCTTCCAGTGTCACGACGGCTTGCCGGGCGACCACACGGATACGCTCGTCGTTCACGAACGGATCTTTCTTCAGGACGATGCGCACCGCCTTCGCCATCTCCTCATCCGAGTCCGCTTGTTCCGGAACCACTTCCATGCCGTTGATCACGTCGCGGCTGCCCGGCACCCACCAGGCCAACACCCCAGCCAACCGCTTCTGTGTGAGGCCGGTCACATGGTCGTCGAGCAACACCACTCCGTTGTTCACCGAAAGCCGGATCGACCCCTGGGGCTCCCGGGTGACCTGCCGCACAGGTACAAGCTCCCCCTTGTGGATCACGTGAATCGAACAGTTCAGGAGGCCGGGTTCCTGGAGCAGCGCATCGCGCACCGCATCCAGGATGGTTCCGTCCCCCATGCGCGTCGCCGGAGCGACATGCAGGCGATCCACAATGCCGGTGACGCCACGCACCGCGATCGCAAGTTCAAGACTGAGCTTCTTCGCGGCGATATGCTCCGCCTCGCCTTCCAGCGTGAGGACCCCATCGCTAAACTCCATCTCGACGGGACACTTATGCAGGTTGATGCGCGGCTCCCGCTCCAGGGCGGCTCGTACCTCCTTCAGAACTCGGTCCCGCTCCGACACAGCCGTTGTCTTCATACGGATCGTCGAACACGCCCTGTCTTGCGCTCAGCCTACTCCGGAGCAATGACAATGCCATGCCCGTTGATATCGCGAAGTTGTTGATGATTCAGGATGAGATTTGATCTCCGGCTATGCGTGACACACCTGAAGGACGGAACAGTGGGGACTAATTCCCCACACGGCTCCGCACCCTTGCCGCAGAACACCACGTTCAAGCCCAGAGCTTCGCACGTGATATCTCCTTCCCGGAGTCGATACCAATATGTGGTCGGCAAGATCGCAGAAGGCGGTGAGGTCGTCTCGATAGTACCCTTGAGATCGCGGTGGTGCGCGCGCATGATACCCATCACAGTTGTTTGAGACCGAGTGCATCCTTCGCTGAACGATCGCCATGCTGACCATCGACGGATCCCGCTATTCCGGGAGCGGCGCCATTGTGCGCCAAGCAGTCGCTTTCTCCGCCTTGACCGGCCAACCCGTCCATGTGATCAATGTCAGAGCGAAGCGGGACAAGCCGGGATTGCGCCCACAGCACATTCGTGTGGTCGAAGCGATCGCCGAACTCGTCAAGGGACGAGCGGAGGGACTAGCACAAGGCTCGCACGAATTCATGTTTCGTCCCGGTCCGCTCAAGACGGGACGGCACTACTGTTGGGACATCGGCTCCGCCGGCTCGACGACCATGCTGGGACTCGGCATCCTGCCGGTCATCGCTTTCGCAGCATCACCAATGAGCGTCGAATTGCGAGGCGGCCTCTTTCAGGACTTTGCTCCATCTGTTTTCCATCTCCAACACGTGCTGCTTCCGATCCTACGAGAGATGGGGCTCCATGCCGAAGTTGAGGTTGGTCGGCCTGGTTATGTGCCAAGGGGCGAGGGCATTTTGAGGCTCACGGTGAACCCACTCACTGCGCCCTTACGAGCCATCATCCTGGAAGAAACGGGTCCGGTGACGCGGGTTTGGGGTATCGCCCTCTCCTCGCATCTCGAAGAACGACGGGTGAGCGAACGGATG
>JBQTIO010000079.1:0-2923 GCA_052388075.1 Nitrospiraceae bacterium | reverse complement strand
CAAACTGCCGCTTGGGGGCCGGGGCAGCGGGACTGGCGGGATGGCTCATGGCGACTCCTTGGCGATGCGTCCAATCGGGAAAAATCCCTCGTTCGTTTAGCACTTCCCCTTCCGCCTTGTCAACGGGCCTGGCGTTGGAGGGCATACGTCGCAGACACAGAGTCGTAGCGAGCATGAAGAGAGGAGCTGCTGCGCGTGAACGACGTCATCCATCCCTCACCCGAATGAGCGGTCTTCTCCTGCGCCGATGGTCCATGAGCAACGCGTCCTACCTCGCAGGAGAAGCTAGACACCAGCGCAGTCCTGAGTATAATGACCTCAATCCCTGTCGACGATCAGAATTTTTCCCCTATGCCTGGCTTCACCCTGACGAATCCATGCCACACACACTCAAGCAAGTCCTGACCATCGCCGGGTCCGACTCCGGAGGAGGCGCGGGAATTCAGGCCGATATCAAGGCCCTGTCCGCGAACGGCGTCTTCGCCATGTCGGTCATCACGGCGATCACCGCTCAGAACACCGAAGAGATCACGGACGTCTTCGAATTGCCGCCTGCGATCATCGCCTCGCAGATCGACGCGGTGTTCGACGACTTCGACGTCGCCGCCGTGAAGACCGGGATGCTCTCGTCTGCCGCCATCGTCGATGTGGTGGCCAGAATGCTGAAGCCGCAACAAGTTACGAACCTGGTCGTGGACCCGGTGATGATTTCCAAGAGCGGTCATCCCCTATTGAAACCGGACGCGATCGACGCCATGAAGACGCAGCTCTTTCCACTGGCCCTGCTGGTCACGCCGAACGTGCACGAGGCGCAGCAGCTCTCGGGCATCGAGATCACGTCGCTGGCCGACGCGCGGCGGGCAGCTAAGGTGATCCATGGATCCGGATGCCGCCATGTCCTCATCAAGGGCGGCCACCTGCTCGCCGAGCGCGCCACGGATCTGCTTTATGACGGACAGTTCTTTCACGTCTTGAAGGGAGAATTCATAGAGACCAGACACACTCACGGCACCGGGTGCACCTTCGCGTCCGCCCTGGCTGCGCACCTCGCTCGGGGACGGTCGGTCCTCGACGCCGCCGAAGCCGCCAAGCGCTATGTGACGGAGGCGATTCGACACAGCCTGGCGATCGGCCACGGGCATGGTCCGACGGACCATTTTTATTTCCTCGAGCGATAAGAAAGCACGGATGTTGCCACGGCATTATCCTCCCCTCGCGTTTCTTCTCACCGGTTTCGGCTGGCTGGTGCTCTCCTCGATCCTGGGCTTGGCAATCCTCGTCGGACTGGTCCGCGGTACCCCGTTGCCGCCCTGGGTGCGCCAGGTGCATGTGCATGCCGCGTTGGTCGGCGGGGTCGTACAGATGTTGCTCGGAGGATTCCTGGCATTCCTTCCGACGCCGCCCATGACCGACCGCCCGCCACAGGATTCGCGTCCCGTCCTGTTCCTCACGGTCAATGCCGGGACAGTCGGCATGCTCATGGGATTCTGGCTGCGTCAGTACAGGGTCGTGAGCGCGGCCGGTTTTCTCGTGGCCTGCGCCTTTCTCTGGATGGCCCGCGAGGCCTGGGTGCAGGCGCGTCGGAGCGACCACGCACCGGCTCTGACTCCCTGGTATTACGCCCTGACGGTTGGGGCCCTGTTCGTCGGGCTGGCCTGCGGCGAAACGCTGGCACTCGGCCTCGCCCAGCAATCCTACGGCTATGTGCGGCTCGCCCACATCCATCTCCTGCTGCTCGGCTTCGTCACGTTGACCCTCGTCGGCACCCTGCACAGGCTGCTGCCCGCGGTCCTGAATACCGCTCTGCCCAGCCCCCGGCTGGCACAACTCACCCTCATCCTGATGCCGTTGGGCGTGGCGACCCTGATCGGCGGATTTCTGAACTCGCTCGTCTCCGTCGAAATCGCCGCCGGTGCGGTCCTGTTCGCTGGTGGAACACTGTACGCCGTGAATCTGTTCCGCACCTGGGCGGCCTCGTCCCATGGGGGCAGCGCCGCTTCGGACCATCTCTTGGTCGGCACCTTCTTCCTCCTTTCCACGATCGTGATGGGTGCTCTTGTGGGCATGAATAGCTTGACGAATCCGCCGCTGCTGCCCTACGGCACGCTGCACCTGATTGCCTATACGCACCTGGCGCTTGTGGGGTTCATGGTTCAAACGATCATGGGCGCGCTGTCTCATTTGATCCCCATGACGCTCGCGGCCAGCCGAGTTCCGAGCAACAAGAAGCGCGGCCCCTATCTCGAACGGCTCACGGCCATCATGGACCGTTGGCGACCCATCCAAATCGGCGGACTGAGCCTGGGCACGATGGGGCTCGCGCTCTTGGCTGCCCTGACCTGGAACGTCCCGCTCGCTTCGCTTTACATTCAAGTCGCACTGTGGAGCTGTTTCGCGCTTCTGCTGAGCAGCCTGGTGTGCTTCTGCTCCAAACTGGCGTACCTCTTCGCGACGCAGCCGCCCCAGTAATCGCCCTCGCTCCTTATGGAAGACGCCTGTTTTTTCGACGACTCAGCCGGCCATCGGATCGCGGCGATCCTGGCGACCCCTCCGAGCCCCACCCGGAAGATCGCCGTGCTCTGCCATGGATTTCTGTCGGGCAAGAACAGCACGACCAACAAGACCCTCGCCCGCATGCTGACGGAACGCGGCATCGCGACATTCCGCTTCGATTTTTTCGGACAGGGAGAGAGTGAGGGACCCTTCGAGCAGATTACGAACACCCTGGCGGTCGGGCAGACCCTGTCCGCGCTCGACCTCGTGAGACAGAAGGGCTATCACCGGATCGGGTTGATGGGCTCCAGCTTCGGCGGGCTGGTTGCGATACTGACCGCCGCGCAGCGGACAGACCTTGCCTGCCTGGCCTTGAAATGTCCCGTCGTCGACTTCGCCGAAGAACTGCGACTGGAGTTCGGGGAGGCGG
>JBQTIO010000078.1:0-3957 GCA_052388075.1 Nitrospiraceae bacterium | reverse complement strand
GAATACGGAATTCTTGTTCGAGGATCAAATCGTCCGTCGCGTCGCGAGTGACAATAGAAGCGAGCTTGATGGGCACGGCGCTTCTTGCTTCGAGCGGTCAGGCTCCGACTCTGGGTCTTGGCGGAGCTGCCCGTTCGAAGTCTTCTGAGAAAATTGTCAGGTGCCTAAAGCTGTGTGTATGATGAGGGCTCGTTGCCTTGTACGCTAGAGCGCGAGTTCAGCGTCCTGTTTGTCTACGCGGCATCCTGCTCAGCCGCAAACGCAAGGGGTATGGTATGCATATGGCGGCTGGGCTATGTCAGCGGATCACGACGTAATGAGGCCCGCTCCCAGTGCCCGCGCGACAGCTTGTGTGCGTGACGTGACGTCCAGTTTTTCAAAGATACTACCGATGTGAAATCGAATTGTTCGTTCGCTCAGGCCGAGGATTCGGGCGATTTCCCAATTGGTTTTCCCCTCTTTCATCCAGAGCAACACGGTCAGTTCTCGCGGCGACAAGTGACACGTATTCTTGATGAAACGTAGTCGAGGCGGTCGTGCCGCTTCGATCTTGGTTTGGGCTTTTGAGAGACACGAAAAGAAATAATTGAACAAGTGATAGGTCCGCTCGTTTTTCACGGGTGCCGCTCCGAGCAGATCGCACGCCGCGCGATTGTCGGAAGATATCTCCTGGACGCCGGTGGTGTGCTTGAACAGTTTCGGCAGCTCAGTCACGATCCGTTCCACGTCGCGTTTTTGATCCGCGTCCAGGATACGATGCATGAGGAACAAGACCGTGAGCAGTTCTTCTTTCGACGATCCTTCGAAGACCTCATTGGGAAACGACCGAGCCGTCGCAGCCATAGCAGAACCGCTGTCAAATGACTTTCCGTGGGGTTCCGGCATGGTATGTCCTCCTTGCTAAACCGCTGGTGATGCTTCAACTCACGGTTGCGCGAGCGGGACATGTCCATCGGCCCGTGCGTGTGCAGGGACTCCGACGGGGTCGCCGTACATGGCCCCCATCCCCTCCCGAACCGACACATGGGATCCCACGGGGACATCGACGCGCGAGACGGCGGCGACGATGTTCTTGCCGCCGAATCCAAAACTATTGACCAGGGCTCGCTGAATCGTGTGAGCCCGTCCGACACAGGCGACGTAGTCCAGGTCGCATTGGGGATCCGGCGTGGTCAGATGAAGGGTCGGCGGGATGAATTGATGTTGCAGCGCGAGTACGGTTCCGATGAGCTGGAAGGCCCCGCTTGCGGCAAACGCATGGCCGAGCGCGGATTTGAAAGAACTCACCGGTACGCGATACGCGTACGATCCCATCGCCTGCTTGATGGCCATGGTCTCAATGAGATCCAATTCCATCGTCCCGAGTCCGCAGGCATTGATGTAGTCGACCTCTTCCGGGAACCAATGTGCAGCTGTCAGGGCGCATTCGATGGCGCGCCGGTGTTCCTTGCCCGTCTCATCCGGGCGGGCCATGGAATAGGCATCGGTGGTGAACGCCCATCCTTCCAGTTCGGCATGCATCGGGGCTCCCCGCCGTGCGGCATGTTCGTATTCTTCCAGGATTAGGCAGCCGGCTCCTTCTCCCAGCACGATGCCGCAGCGAGTTTGGTCAAACGGGCGGGGGAGATTTCGAATCGTCCCACCGTGGTCCGGCGCCAGGGTTCGGCCCGCGTCCATCGCAGAAAAAATGGTGGGATGAAGGGGCGCTTCGGCTCCTCCGGCGATGACAATGTCCACGTCATGGGAACGAATCAGGTCGTAGGCTCGGCCGATGGCATTGGCCGTCGATGAGCAGCCGATGGAATACGTTTCGCATTCGCCGTGTGTGCCCAGAGCGATCGACACCTCGGCCGAGACGGCGTTTGGGAAGGTGGTGGTCATGGTAAAGGGGTTTGTGTGTTTGTACTGTTTTGCGAGCATCGAATCGTGGGCTTCAAACGCCTCTTTCAATCCCCCCACCGATGTCCCGAAACAGACGGCGGCCCGGAGGCGATCTTCCTGATCCAAGTCAAGTTGGGCGTCCCGGACGGCCATCAGCGAGGCCGCCACGGCGAATTGCGAGACGCGGCCCATGCGGCGGGCTTTTTTGGGTTGGATGAAATCTGTCGGATCGAAATCGGTCACCTCGCCTGCGAGGGAGGCGTTAAATGGTGAGGTGTCGAAACTTGTAATGGGCTTGATGCCGCTCCGCCCCTGGCTCAGCAAATGCCAGAAGGTGCGAAGATCCAACCCGAGTGGTGACACAATGCCCATCCCTGTGATGACGACTCGTCGACGTCTGGTCATGTGATGCTCCTTTCCATGGTCCTCAGTCTGTTGTGTCTTAGCGGTCGCATTGGTGCCAATGACTCATATGCTCGCGATGAGTGACAGGAAGGCTTGGCTGAGTGTAGAACTGCTCGTAGAACGCGGGATCAACATGGTGTGCTTGGAAGGCAACGACGGTCTTAAAGGCATCGGCATGGGCGGGGAATCGACCGTACGTCCGCATCACGTAGTTGCAGAACGCGATGGTGGCATCAATAGCGCGCTGGTCATGCCGGCGGATGGGCGCCGTCTGTACCGAATCGGTCCAGGGTTTGGCTCCGGAAGGGGAGTACGGAGCTCCGTCGCCGAATTTCGACGTCATCAGCCTCCGCACGGCTTCTTCCATGGAGGAGGTGAAGGGAGGACAAGGCCCTTCCCAGACATCGGGAGCACCGACCGGATTGGATCGGATTCCGGGAATATGCGATTGAGCGAAATGGAATCCCAGTCCTTGGAAGATCTGTGGTTCCCACCCTAAGAGGTGGCGCCCGCTGCCTACGCTATGAATGCCGCCCCCCAGCCCGATCGCTTGCTCCATCAAAAACATGTTCTGACAAACGACGGCTTGTTCTTGCAGGGCGGTATCGCTGATCGCTCCATCGAGATCGCGCAACGCCATGGTGCGGCGTTTGGCAAGATCGTCATATAGATGGCCGCCGCGGCTTCGACGAAACGCATCCAGCCCACAGGCAACGTTGCCGTGGTCGCTGTCGACCACGAAGTAGCCGCACTCGTCGCTGAAGAGCACGAGCAGGAGGTTGAGATACACACTGACGATGTCCGTCACCGGAATGAGATACAGCGTGCCGGGCCGGTTGGCGTACCATTGATTGAAGGACAGCATGTAGGGCATCTCGCGAGGGATCTCGAGCCGGCCGTCTCTCATTTTCACTAGTGTCGGGTTCTCGTGGCTGTCGGGATCGGGCACGCGTGCGACGAAGTACAGGCCGGTGTCATCCGTCACGAACAGACGCGTGGCCTGGGCGGCGCACGGACTCGGGACGGTCCGGCCTTGAAAGCCCATGATCGCCATCCCCTGTCCATCTTCCCCGCCAGGGCGTGGTGCGTATTGCATATCGCCGAGGTGCATGCCGGTTTGTCCGACTCCCGCAAACAGCAGGTAGTGGATTTCCTCTGGCGAGAGAGGGATCGGCGGAAGTTGGCTGCGATAGCGAAGCGGGCCTGCCGGTATCTCCATGCCACAGCCGAACCGACGCGTTTTCCGTTGGCGTAAGACCTCAAGCACGGTCTGGAGGCTGACGGCCAAAGAGGTTTGGGATAATGGAATGGCCATGAAGCCCTCCTTTGTAAGGTCGTTGGTGAGGAGCACTACTGGACGGGACTGTAACGATAGAGGAGGGGAATGAAACTCACCCGGGAGGGGTAGTGACAGAATAGAGCAGATGTGCTATAGAACCAAAATTTTTCTAAAGATCTGCACGTGATTCAACGACCGACAAATGGCCCTGACGAATAGGGACATGTAAAAGGGGCAAGTGAAATGTGTGGAGGGAACGGAGACATCGATTTCTAGGATTCCTGAGGCGGAGGAAGTGATGGGTTGGGATCCGTCGTCTGAGCGTAGAGCAGCCCTGAGGCGTTCCACTGCCAGCGTGCGACCGCAGTCCAGCGGTTCTCGACGCCGCCCAA
>JBQTIO010000077.1:0-2945 GCA_052388075.1 Nitrospiraceae bacterium | reverse complement strand
TCGGCTTCGTATCCATCACCGCCAGATGACCCATGACCGCGCCGGATCGGTCGGACACTGGAATCGCCAGATAGCTCTCGACGCCGAGTTTTGCCAGATCCTCACGATGATCCGGAAACAAGTCCTGCACCTTCTCCGGAAAGAGACAGACCTCTCCGGCCAGGACTCGCTCACAGGGCGTGTGGGCCAGGTCGTATTCGAAGTTATCGAGGAACCCGTCCCCCTTCCAAAAGGCCAACGTCCGCACACGGGTCCGTTTGTTCTCAACGAACTTGGAGACGAACGCGTACTTTGTCTGGAGGGCTTCCGCCAGGCTCTTGACCAGCGACGGGAAGAATGCCGCGCCGGTCACCGCCGCCGTACCCTCATCGATCTTTCGTAGCGTGAGGTCGCTTTTCCGCAACGCGCGCTCGAACCGCAACCGGTCGAATTCCGCCGCCGCGCGCACGGCGAAGATGCCGAGGATCGAGGTGGCGCGGACGGGGTCCGGCATCGATTTGGAATCCATGATTGCGAGATGTCCCACCACCCGGTCGCTGGAATCCACGATCGGGACGCCGCAATAGCTGTCGACCTTGATCTCCTGGATGAGCCGCACGTGAGGATAGAGCTCTCGCAGCTGATCGGGGTGGTGTACGCACTTCCGTGTCAGCACCGTTTCACAGGGGCCCTGTGCCGGGACGTCGAACGGCGGCAAGGGCTGCCCCTTGCCCCACCCCGCCTTCGAACGAAACCGATCGCCCTCTTCGCTGAGCTCAGAGATATAGGCGTAGCCCACACCGAGAGAGGTCGCCAACTGCTGCACCAGAGAGGGGAAGAACTGTTCTCCGACTTTCGCCTCCACCCCCTCGACAATATCCTGAAGTACGGAGCCGGTCCGAGCCAGCTCACGTGTCCGCATCTCGATTCGTGCTTCCAGCTCCTCTTGCGAACGTTGCTGCTGCTGCTCCGCCTGTTTGAGTTCCGTCACATCGCGCGAGATGGCCAGCAGCCTCTCCGGCTTCCCGTCCCGGTCGCAAATAGCCGTCACCGAGACGTCCCACCACTTGGGCGTCTTGGTCTGTGTGGTGGCGAAGAAACCGGTGAAGCGCCCGAGCCTGCCCTGACAGGCTGCTTCCATCGCGGCCCGGGCATGCTGCTTGTCCTCGTCCTGCCAAAAATCCACCCAGGGTGAGCCAACCAGGGGACCAAGGTCACAGATCTCCAGCGCCGTCATCCCGCGGGCGTTCATGGAGAGGAGCCGGCCGTCCAAATCGAGAATCTTGATGCAGTCGCGACTGCTCTCGATGAGCCGGGCGGACAATTCCTCGCTGCGGCGGAGCGCTTCTTCAAGCTCAGGAGAGGACATCGGCATCGACCTGTGCAGGGCCCGATGGGAAAGCGGAATAGGAGGAAGTCTAGCACCTGAAAGAAAAGAGCTGCAACTAAGGGTCCCTCCGTAGGGCTGGATCAGTGTCAGGGAGAGGGTCAGGCGCGCGGCATGGTCGCCCCGCACCCGGTGCAACGAACCGGAACGGGAATGCCGGGTTTCGACGGGGGAACGGCCGCCGGTGCCGGAACCGGCCCGAGCAAGAGCTTGACGATGGCACTGCTTCGGTATCGAGTCAGTACCTTCGGCACGGCGAGGAAGAGCAGGACCATGGCCAGGCCCGCTGCGATCAGCAGCCATTGGGCACTGACCACGCTGCTTCCCAAGTAGGTCAGCGCAAAGGTTGGTGGGGCCATCCCGAAGAAGGTCGCGAGGGCAAAGGTCTTGAGCGAGATGTTCGTAAGGCCGGCTCCGTAGCTCACCACGTCGAAAGAAAAGATCGGAATCAGCCTCGCAACGAACATCAGCCCCATCAATTGGTGATCGGTACACATCTGGCAAAAGGTCGTCTCGACCTTGAGCAGGCGTGCGAGGGTGTCACGGCCCAGGGCCCGGGCCACGAGAAAACAGGCGATCGCGCCAATCTCTGCCCCGATCACGGCATAGAGGGCTCCATAGAACGGACCGAACACGGCCCCGGCTGCCAAGTCAAGCGGCAGACTCGGGATCGGCGGAATTACCACGGCGCAGACCATGCTGCCGATCAAGAAGAGCGGTGCCAACGGCCCCGCGTCGTTCAGCCATTGCGCCAGGACTGATAGTGTCAGGTACCGTTCATAGTCAAAGGACGAGAGTCCCCACCAGGCGGCCGAGAGGGCCACAACCAGTCCGAAGAGTTTGAGCCCTGTGGTCATTGCGCGAGGCAGTCCCCTCAGGGATAAGGTAGCGTCCCTCATTGCGAGACCAATTGAATAGCATGTCCATCAGGATCGCGTACCAGGATCCCTTTTTTGAATCCGAGACTTCTGTCCGGAAGCGAGACGACTCCCGTCGAAATCATCTGAGCGTGGCCCATCAGGCCAGACACCGCGGCTTCGGTGTCTGGCACTACCAGTGTCGTCTGCCAATGCCATAAGATCGGTTGGGTGTGAGTCGGCTGGGAATGGACGGCCGGCGGTCGGCAGCTCGTATTCGAGAAACTCCACCCCCGGCGGACCGATTGGGGGTGCCAGGCCCGTGATCCGCGCGCGGACACCAGGCAGGTTGTCGAGCTGTTCCTGTTCCGTACCCATGTTCACCGTCTCGCCAGTGACCGGGAGGCCCAACAGGCCCCGATAGAACTTGATGCTGTTCTGCGTGTTGCGCACTGTCAACGCTGTATGGTCGATGCCGAGGAAGAGTTCCGGCCCCGGACGATGCCAGCGCGGATCCCCCTTACCCTCCGGGAACCAGAGCAGCTCAACATTGTGCCCGTCGGGGTCGCGGAACTTGATCGCTTTGATGCCGGCAGCAGCCCTGTTCGACACCGGAATCGTCTGTGGGCGAGGGGAAATCTGCCGGATGTGATGCTTCCGTAGTTGTGCCCATGCTGCGTCCATATCGCGAACCACGATCGCAACGTGCTGAAACCAGAGAT
>JBQTIO010000076.1:0-9916 GCA_052388075.1 Nitrospiraceae bacterium | reverse complement strand
CGGCGACGCAAGGAGCCGCGAATCCGACCAATCAGAACGTCACTTTGACCAACACCGGTGGAACGCTCAACTGGACTGCAAGTGACAACACTTCTTGGCTGTCAGTCACCCCAGGTTCCGGTTCAGGCAGCGGTACACTGACTGCTAGTGTCAACACCGCCGGATTAGCAGCAGGCACCTACAACGGAACCATTACGGTCACTGCAACAGGAGCCCCGACGAATACAGTGGGGGTCACATTGACCGTCAATCCTCCCGCCACGTCATCAGCGATCTTGGCTTGGAATGCCAATACCGAGCCGGACATCGCTTCGTACAGAATCTATCGATCAACGACGCCGGGCGTCTATGGCGCCGCACTCGCAACGGTGCCGGCCGGCACAGTCGGTTATGTTGCGACTGGATTACAGGTAGGAACCACCTATTACTTCACCGTCACTGCTGTTGATTCGTCAAACAATGAAAGCAGCTTATCCAACGAAGTCAGCAAGAGTATATTTTAGATTCACCAGTGCAGTGGGGGTCTCCATAGAAACTCATGCCCTTTCGGGGTGGCACCCTGAGAATTCAAGCTCTGTTTGTCCGGTTACCTGCTCACCTGATACCCCGTGCCTTACCCTGTACCCGATGCGGGGCGCAGCTATGGCGGCTCAGGGACTAGCTGTTCCTTTTTCAGTGGTAGGAAGAGCTGAAACGCATGGGTAGCTCAGAGATATCCCCCGCGAAAACGAGTGGCAAAAGAGAAAGGCCCTTGAGACCACAAGGGCTCGGTCACAAGGGCCTTTCGGGAACAGCAGACTGAAGGAAAAATCTATAAGCTCAATTCGGATCAGGATGTTGCCTGAAGTTTTCTTCTCCACAGGCCAAGCCCTGCCAGTCCTGAGCCGAGGAGCATCAAAGACCCAGGCTCGGGCGTAAGCGAAGTGCTAAGCTGATTAAAGACCACATTGCCAGACCCATTGATACCGTCATAATACCCAACTTTGAATGGCATGATTTCTGTGTTTGTCAACCCGGCGACCGTGAACGTGAATGTGGTGGTCGTAGGAGCCCCCGTGAGCAATACGCCGTTCGTGTAGGAAGCGGTTGTCAACGGATTCAAATAAAATCCCGTGAACCCTCCATTTGTGTCGAGTGTCTGATTGTTTCCTCCAGCCCACAAGATAGTCGCCGTGTTACCCGGGTTAAGGAGACTATAGGTTCCTGAACAACTAGAGCAATTCAAGTTGCTCAAGGTGGCCCCCGAAGAGCCGTCGAATTTGAACAAAAACCAACCGGCATACCATTCTGGCGTAACATTGGAGCTATTTGTAATATTGAATGTTGCGTTGAACAAATTCGACCCGGCTTCATTCCAGGTTAAATTATACGTGATGTCATTACCAGGAGCTAATGTCGAATCGGTGTAGAAAATGGCACTTGCCTGATTCGGGTTTATCGCAATCAATCCTCCGATGAATAAGACCACCCTGGCAATTTTGAGTCTCATATACCCTCTCTCTCCCGCAACATCAGTGCGCTAACGATCATTTAAGTGAGCAAATACTGTGCCTTAACCAGTGACCTCCTTTATGGATCGCAGCATATTGTTTATTAATGTCTTTTTCGATTACAATGCTCATGCCGTGATTGGCTTTTTCCATGAATTTGAAAAATAGTCTTACAAGTTAATGCAATTTATATTTGTCAAGAAATATATGGTCAAAACGCTCATAGAAACACGTGCTTCTGAGACCTGACGACAATCAGCCTAGTATTCTCAAACTGTAAAGCTTTTTACCAACTTAGAACCGGAAATCTAAGGGTTGGAAAGGCCAACACCGGTCGACGAAATAGCTATATATGATCTGTCGTTTAACTCAGTTCCTCAAGGACTTTCCTCGCATGATCAGAACCCGGGAAATTTGGATCCAGCTTCAACGCATACGTTATGAGCTGCTTCGCTCTTAGCTTTTCCCCTGTTTCGTAAAGCGCCACCCCATAATGGTACTGGGCCGTCGCGTTTCCCGTCAGTTTACCCGCTGATTCTTCGAGCAGTCTCCTAGCCCGTTGAGTGACGCCCTTCTTGAGATAAATCCAACCCAAGGTATCCGTGATAAACGGATCATACGGCTTTCCTTCTCGAGCAGTTTGAGCATATCCCATAGCCGCGTCGATGTTCCCATAGTTTTCGAGGAGGAGCCAGGCAAGATTATTCGCCGCTGGGGCAAATCGTCGGTCGATCGCGAGACTTTGTTCGTAGTGGCGCCTTGCTTCGTCAAACTGTTGTTCGCGTTGTAGTAGGATTCCGAGGAGCATATGCGCTTCGAGAGATTGAGGCGATTTCTCTAAGACAAGCCTATACTGCGTCATGGCCTTTTCAGTCTTACCGCCTTGTTTGTAGATGTGCGCAAGCTCAAAATAAGTCGACACGTTCGTCTTGTCGAATTCGAGCGCCCGCTGAAAGGCACTCTCGGCCTGAACAAAATCGCTCATGCGTGTGGCGACTTTCCCATACAAATGATGAAAGCGAGCATTTGTTGGGCGTAGAGCAATTTGTGCCTTGACTCGCTCACTGGCCGACAGAAGCTGCCCGTGCAGAAGCTTGATGTTGACCAATTCGTCCAGCGCTTCGGCGAAGCTTGGATCGCGAGAGAGCGCCTCCTCGAACAGCCGCTCTGCCTCCACCTGATTCTTTTCAGCTGCCGCCACTAACCCCAACCGGTGGAAAACTCGCGGTTCATTCGGAAGGGCATCTGCTAGGGTTCGAAAGACCTGCTTGCTTAGAGAGAATTGTCCATTTTTAAGATGTGCATCTCCGATCAGAAATGCCGCCGGAACATATCGAGGATTCCGCGAGAGCACTTGCTTGGCTTGCTCGATTGCCAAATCTGCCCGACCATCAGCCAGATCAATGGACCCTAACATCACTCGTGCCTCCATAAGTGTCGGATCTTGCCTCAAAGCCTCTGTGAGTTCTTGTTTTGCCAGATGGATTTCCCCTTTCTTTGCGAGCAAAATTCCCATGAATTGATGAGCGGAACCAAACACGGGGCGATATTGGAGCACCTTTCGTAATCTCGATTCCGCTTCGGCTATGTGTCCTTTCGCGAGTTCTATACGTGCTTCATAAAAAATCCCGTCGGGATCATTTTTGTTATGGCCCAAGATAGCAGCGACTTCTTTTTCGGCTTCCCCAAGATTCCCCGTATCGATATTATGAGCCAGCACTTTCATCTTCGCTTGGCGGGACGCGGGATCAATCTGAAGAGCATCCTTATACTTAAACAATGCCTTTTCAAACTTTCCCATCATCAGATAAAAATCGCCCAAGATCAGGTGAGCTTGAACCTCCCCTGGTTTCACCTCCGTAATCCGTTGCAAGGCCGCTTCTGCTTGGTCCCAATCGCCTGTTGACCGATACAGTTCTGCAAGTTTTGAAAGAATAATTTCGTTCTGCGGGGCACGATTGAGGGCATAGGTGTACTCGGACATGGCGTTCTGAGACTGCCCCAAGATCATAAAATAGTCGCCCAGAGAGACTCGCACCTCTAAGGAATCTGGATCGACTGTGAGTGCCTTTCTCAAGGTAGTTTCTGCTTCACCCTGGTTGTGCATCGTCAAATACACTCGAGCCAAATCAATGTATCCGCGAATATACGTCGGGTTGAGAATGAGCACCTGTTTGAGATCTTCGCTGCTCCTACTGAATCGCTGTTCAGCCATATAAGCCTGTGCCCGCAAGATCAACGCGTCGACGTCAGTTGCAGATTTTGCCAGCAGCTTGTCGGCGATCTCTCGAGCACGTCCCGGCTCATTACTTAACAAGTAGAGCGCTGCCACCTTAAACTGAGCATCCCGATGATCGGGATCGAGACGAAGAACTGTTGTGAACTCTCTAAAGGCATTACCTTCTGAATTGCTTTCGCCCCGCAGCTGAAGATAGAGAAGCCCTAGCCGATAGTGCGCATCCGTATCGGCCGGATCAATCTGGACAACATTCTGAAATTCGATAACTGCCTCGCGAAATTTCTGAGCAGCCACATACTCTTGCGCACGGGCTCGATGTGTGGCCTTTTGCACCTCGGGCGAGCGCTCACCGCAGCCGCCGAGTACAATACTCTGGAGGGCGCCAAGGATCACAAGAATGAGTGGCCATTTGCCTGGATATGACATCGGGCGCTATTCCGTACGAGCTTTTGATGAAGGGCCGAGATGAGCGGAATCGTGACTCTCTTTAAAGCTTTTTGGATCAAGAGCAAATTTTGAAAGAAGAGCATGGAGGGTCGGCCGGCTGATCCCCAGTTCACGCGCCGTTTTACTGACGTTTCCTTTATATCGAGACAAGACCTTTTCTATCATCTCCCGCTCAACAGATTCACGAGCCTCTCTTAGCTTGGCCCCCGTCATCCCGTTTCCGCGAAGCGTCAGGCCCAGATCCTCTGGTCCAAGCCTGTTTCCCGTCGCCATGACAACCGCTCGTTTAATAGTATTTTCTAATTCTCTCACGTTCCCAGGCCATCCGTAATCGTCCAATACCTTTAGTGCTCCTCGAGTAAATCCAATAATCTTCTTGTCATGCTCCAATGCAAAACGCTTCAAAAACTTGTGTGCCAATAACTCAATATCCCCTCCTCGGTCGCGCAGGGCAGGTAAAGTAATGGTGATCGCGCCAAGGCGGTAATATAGGTCTTCCCGAAACCGGCCTTCAGCTATCGCTTTGCCAAGGTCTACGTTGGTCGCAGCAATCACTCGTGTGTCGACTTGGATGACTGATGGCCCTCCAAGTCGCTCGATCCTATGATCCTGTAAGAATCGGAGAAGTTTCACTTGAAGTGAAAGCGAAAGCTCCCCGATCTCGTCTAAAAATAACGTGCCGCCATTTGCGTCTTCGATCCGACCCCTTCGCTGTTGAACCGCACCGGTAAAGGCGCCCTTCTCGTGACCGAAGAGCTCGCTCTCAATCAAAGATTCCGGAATTGCGCCGCAGTTGATCGCAATGAACGGGCCGCGGCTTCTCTCGCTCTCCCTGTGTATCGCTCTAGCAACAAGTTCCTTGCCCGTCCCGGTTGGGCCCTTGATCATGACGCTGATATTTGAGCGCGCGACACGTGCGATCGTCTCGAAAACCGGCCGCATGACTGCGCTGGTTCCGAGTATGTCTTGAAAGGCTGGCTCTGCACTTGCGTCGTGAGCCTGGTAAGCTTCTCGTTCCAATGAACATATATACCCAGCTCGACGGATCAGGATTCGTATGACGTCCAAATCAAACGGCTTCGAAACGTGATCGTGCGCGCCGTATTCAATAACCTTACAGCCTGTTTCTCGATCTCCTTTACCTGTGACCACAATAACCTTCGCCGATCGATCAAGATCGAGGATAGATTCGAGCGTTGCGAGCCCTTCCGAGATTCCATCGCAGTCCGGCGGTAACCCAAGATCCAAGGTGACGACCGCAGGACGTTCCGTTTCAAAAACCTCGAGCGCGGTCGACCTATTTGCTGCTTCGAGGATCTGGTAATCCGACTCCAAAGCCCACTTCATTTGCTCGCGAATGTCAGGGTCATCTTCAACGAATAAAACTTTCATCGGCTCACACTTTCCCGGCCGCTCTTTATCGGGGAGTGCTCTTTCTCGCATGGCTTTGCTCGTTACTGGCAGATCCTTCCGTCACACCTTCCGTCACACCTTCCGTCACTATCCCGTTGGCACGAGAAAATCTTCATTTCTTAAAGAAGAACTAGGGAGTGCAATCTGGACAGTAGTACCACTCCCTCGCTCGCTCTCAACCAGGATAGATCCCCCTACGGATTCGACCAGACGCTTGGCGTGATACAGTCCGACGCCGAAGCCCAACGGCTTAGTCGAACGGAACGGAATAAACAGCGTTCGCAGGTTGTCCTTGGCAATACCTGGACCGCTATCTGCGACGCTCAGCACCAACCGGTTATTGAGGAATTTCATTTCTACGCGAATCTGAGAATCGGGGGGGCCGGCCTGCGTTGCATTCAACAGCAAGTTATACAATACCTGTCTCAACTTACCTGCCGATAAAGGAAGAAGAATCTTGTCGACCGATCCCTTAGTGACGACTTGTTCATGAGTGGGCAAAGACCGAACCACATCCTGGACAAGGTTATCGAGGTCAATAGAATTATTAGAAGGTTCCGGTCCTTCTGCCGATTTTCCTGCTAGCTTCACCATCAATTCATTCATCTTCTCAACGGTACCTGCAATGGTCTTGAAAGCCGACTCCACAAACGCAGAGTTTGGACTGTGAACTTTGGCATTTTGGACCACTAGGGAAAGGCGGTGGGCAAGATTTTTGATATCATGAAGGCAGAATGCCGAGAGCTCGTGGAATGCTTCGAATCGGGTTGCAGCCACCTGTTCTTCCGTCAACTTTGCATGGGCTAATAGGACGCCCACATGACACGCGATTCCCCGCAACAGATCCCGGTCGTCTTTTCTGTATTGCCCCGAGTACGGATCCCGGCTGAGCGTCACGAATCCCAGTAACGATCCTGCAGCCTTGACCGGCACAATCAGAGCCGCATGTGTCGCATTCAAGAACGGATCACTTAGCGACGTGCCGCCGTCTGATGGTGCATCGACAGCCTCGGTTTCGATTGGTTCATGCTCCTCTTGCATTCTCAGGACAAGACGATGGGTGGATTCCACTGGTTCGGTTGCCTGGATCCGGTTCAGCGTCCGTACCTGGTGGTATTTTTTGTCCGCATCGAATCGCAGCCAAATGGAGATCCTCCCGGCTCCGAATGTGCCCCCGAGGAGTTGAAGGAATCGATCTAGGATCATGTCGACCGAAGTCGTTTCGCTGAGCGCATCCGCAACCTCGATCCACTTCGCCCGATAATCATACTTGGACCGATGGAGAAACCGTGCCCTCATCTGGTGCAGAGCGATCCAAAACACTCTGCTGGTGGAGAGCAGGACCAAGGAGATCGCACAGAGAAAGAGGACAAACGACCAGATGCTGGGATCGACCGCTTGTCCCGCCTCCACGATTAACTCTCCAATCCCTCCGACCGCAATAAAATAGACGCCGGCCATGATGACCGTGATGGAGCCATACAGTGCCTGCTCCGAGACCGACACATGTGCCACCCCGGCTTCTCCTCGCGTTCTGACAAGCCCCCAACTGATTAATCCCAGGCAGAGCAGCGAAACCGAACCACGGAAAATCGCGTCGGCGAACTCAAACAGCCCAATGAGCAGGTACTGACTGGCGCGGAATAATTCGTAGGCCATCATTCCCCCAAGACCGACCCAGACCAATTTGAATCGATAACGAATAGGATCGGGGCTTTGCCGGAGAAGCTGCTCAAGATGACTGAGCGCCAGAACCGCCGCGAAGCCGATAAACAGATAGGCCGCGCGACCGAAAGACCCCAGCACGAGCACCCCGGTTCCAGCCTCAATCCTCGTAGCCACGAAGAAGCCGCCAAGCCAGAGTACTCCCGTTAATGCGAGCGCAATTCCAAGAACGGCGACAGCCCTCCAACGAGCGGTCTTCCAATACGAAGGCTTTCTAAAATCCATGATTGAAAGGCTTGCAAAGAGAAGGGGTGGAACACTTAAGAGCTCCCCCGAGAAGCTCAGATTGCGCCACACCAGGACATGAGGCATGTCAAACAGAAGCATCACATCGGAAGCCTGGGCAATAGACATGGTCGCAAGGAACACAGCCGCATGAATCCAGAAAGGGGCGGACCGACGTCGAGCAAAGAAAATGGTTGCCAGAAGGAATGCCCATCCGGATGCGATAAGAGCAGGAGATGTGTATATAAGCGCAAAACTCATGAAATTGGCATCGACTCCGGAGAGGGCATGTATTCTGGTAAGATGGGCCACAGTGCATACAGGAAACGACGTCCCTCTTCGTAAGCCTCATCCTCGGTGGTCACGACCGGCACGGAGATCCGAACCAGGACTCCGTCCGTCCGATGGCTGACAAGAAGATCCCAAACCGAATAAAACTTTTGCCAATTCTCACTGGCAAGAATCCGTCCCCGGTCTTGGTACCAATACAAGACCATCTGCTGATCCAACCCCTTTTGTACGAGAACTTTGTTGATCGAAATCGACCCGACAGTAGGTGGTGCCACCGTTGCGGTATCCACAGTGACTAAGTTCCATCCTGACCCCGGCAGACACAGTTTGGGAGAGTGATACTCGGCACCCCCAGCGGTGCTCTGGACATAGGCGAGATAGAGGGTGACGCTGCTGCCCTTGCGGGATTCGGGATTCCCTTGAATCGTCGTCTTGACATACATCCTCAAAAGGTAGTCGGCCACCTGAAGTTTTTCGACGACGGCAGATTCAACCGGAAGATCTCGTCCAGCCCACTCATTCTCAAGAACCACGGGGAATTCCGCGAACGGTTTCTTCACAAGCACGGGGATTTCAGCGGGAGAAGTTCCGGTGAAACTCCAGGCACAGAACAAGAGGACATTCGCTGTAATCACCGACCAAAACGGAACAGGACCCCTGACATCGCCAGGATGCTGGCCAGAAGCGTTGTTTCGTTCTATCTTGGCCAGCCCGGCGCGCTCCCAAGCAATTTCATACTTTGTCAGGGAATCTGATCGCTTCCAAGCGGAAGACAGGAGCGTGGCAACACCGACGAACAAGAGGAAGGCAAGAACGAACATCACCAGCCCTGAAAAATGGTGATAAAAGCCCTCTGCGACCTGCGTTCCGTAGAGATGGGCAAGCAATCCGGTTCCTGCGATTCGTAGAGCATTGGTAAGAATGGCAATTGGAACCGAGCAGAGAACAATGACGAGACGGTTCCAAGTTCCCGATCCGGCAAAGTACGCGTAAATCGTTCCGACCGCCATTAGAGAAAGCAACGACCGAATGCCGCTACAGGCTTCAGCAACTTCAAGCGTGGCACCGGCTAGCTGAATGATCGTTCCCTCTCGCAGCACCGGGATGCCGAGAACAAAGAGAATTGTTGTGGCGGTTTTGGCCGCAAAGAGTTGGAGCGGAAAGAGAATTTCCGATTGGAGCACGCCGGGCAATGGAATCATGAAAATCAGGAACCCAATGGGGAATAGAAGCAGTCTCAGGTGGTCCTTGCCGAACAACAAGAGCACGAGGCCCAACAACACTACGAGGAACGAGTATCGTTGTTGAGACAGACCTCCCTGCCCGATCGTCCCCAGGACGAATACGGCCAACCCTGTCGCCAGTGGAACAATCCCCCATGCACTCGCGCGTAGAGGCAGTGCGTGGAGAGCCTGTCGCCTGGTCCAACACAGATAGGCTGCGAGAATTAGAACTAGAAACCCGTGCGAATAATCAGGGTTCGTCTCCCACGTATGAATGAGAAGAGAAAACGTATCCCAGTAGACGACAACAACGATGACGGCGAGAATTGCCCAAAGGATACGCGTCACGTGTTTTCGATATGCTGAATTCAAATATGCCATTGCTCGACGCCGACCTTGTCGCGACTCAGTGAGCGACCGGATTCCTACGCGTACACAGAAGGGAGCCTCTCAAAATTCAAGTTGCTCGACGGTTCCCTGCCGGAAGCTCATCACAGATTCATAGAAATCGTTCACAAAGCCCTCAACTCTCGAGAGGACGAAACCGGCGATATGACCGGCGCAAGAAAGCCCACGCAGAAGCAGGTATATGGCGACGGAGGGCCTCCTTCACGGAAAGGGCGAGCCCAATAAGCCGAATGGAAAAACCACCTCGACTGAACGACCGAGCTAATCTCAACGACAGATAACTCCGGAGCTCCGGTCCCCAACGGAGCCTGTAATCGTCACCGCCAGCTAGAAAATCGTAATACTGTACTCCACTTTCAATGAGGTGACGCATGATCGTCGCCTTCAGCACGAGGCCAACGCTCTTCGGGTACCAGTCAGGGTCGAAACCAGCTTGAAAAAAATAGTACGTATTG
>JBQTIO010000075.1:0-7273 GCA_052388075.1 Nitrospiraceae bacterium | reverse complement strand
CCAGGCGGCGATCCTGTTTGGGCCTGTCGGATTTCGGTTCCGCCTCCTGCGCGACGCTCTTGAGGTCAAGCGCCAATCCGATCGGCGAGGGTCTAAAGCGCCAGCGCGGCTTGATGATTTTGGGATGAATGGCCAATCCGAACGCGATGGAAAAGGCGCGCGGACTGTCGGCTCCGAATCCCTGCCGCGGTCCGACGGGGTAGAGCCCCACCTGGCGGGCCACAAACCCGCCGATCTCCCGCAGCTTGGAACCGCCTCCCGACACCCAACAATGGGTCAAACGGCCGCGTTCAGTCCCTTCATAAGCATGCATCGTGACGCGAAGCTCACGCAGCAGCGGCTCCAGCCAGGCTTCCACCTGCTCGACTGCCATGGCACGCTTGCGTCGCTCGGCCTCCGCGAAGCTGCAGGCATGTCGAATGGCCAAGGCGTGAGTCAGATGATTCCCGCCCCAGAGAATCGTCCGCAGCACCACCGGGCGTCCCTCGTGTACCAGGCAGAGCGTCGTCTTCGAAGCGCCGACGTCGATGATGGCCAGATCTTGTGGGACGCGAGCGCCTTCGCTGCGGAGATATTGCGTCACGGAGAAGAGCGCCAAGGCATCGACATTGATGGCGGAGGGTTCGACATCGGCCTGCGCAAGAAACCGAAGGTGCTCGGCCACCTTGTCCTTCGGCGCGGCGGTCACCAGGACTTCCGCACTTCTGCTCTCGCGAGGCGTCCCTTCCGAGGTCAGCCCGGGGGGTAGGACGAGACTGCCGATCGCCAGGTCTTCCAGCGGCATCGGGACGAGATTCTCGACTTCGAATGGGACCACTTGAGCCAGTTTCGTGGAGTCCGTAAAAGGAAACGAGAGGGTTCTGACGAAAAGGTCCTGGCAAGGAATCGCGGTTACGAGACGATCCGTGGCGTAGAGACCGTGCTGCCAGAGAAAGCCGCGGAGAGACTGCACGCGCTTGGCTGGCTCCAGGTCCTGCGGCCGGGCAAAGGGCATCGGGTGTTGGAAGTAATCGATCGTTTCGCGCCCGCTCAAGCGGCGGCGGAAGCGGACGGCCTTCAATCCCGTCTGCCCGATATCGAGCCCCACACATTCAGTGACGATTGCCATGCTTCCGTTCTTGAATTGTCTGCGGGAGGTCGTACTTTACAATGCCACCCTCGTCTGTGCCAACGTCCCCAAGATTTTCACTGTCATGGGCGTTCCCGGGGGGAGCGGGGGGAGTCCCAGCGTAGCCGCCTTCGAGGCAAAGCCGGCACCGGGGACCACCGTGACGGCCAAGGCCAATTGGCTGTTCTGCATCGGCAGCTGTAGCGTGATCTTCCCTTCTCCCGTGAATGATCCATCGATGCCGTCGCCCTTTAATTCCGTGACATCACAGACGCTGTCTTGGCACACCAACCCGGCAGAAACCTTGGTGAATACCCATGACAGAGTCCGTCCATTCCCGACGGGGATCTGTTCCACGGCCAGATCATTGACCTCGGCCTTCCATGTCCCGTTCCCCTTCCCCATGCCGGCTGTCGCCTGAGAGAAGTCCACCCGATGAGAAAAATCACCGTTCAGAACTCCGTGGCTCACATACCGGCGGAGCACCTTCGAGAGATCCACCTGCTGGAGCTGTCCTTTCACCCCCACCGGTCCTGTCAGGGAAAAGGACGAGGCGGTAAGTGTCCCTCTCGCCAACCCGGCGGTAGCGGTCCCCTCATCGAGCTGTCCCACGATGTCAAGCCCAAGCTCCCCCCCCAACGCTTTCACGATCCCCACCCTGGCTTGCAGGAAGGCCAGTTGGATTGGTCCCCAATCGGGCTTCGATAATGTGACGTTCCGCCACTCGAGTCCGAGAGGCCATCCTGCCGTCCAGTCCGTGACGCGGACCTCCATGCCCGTGGCGCGATTTAATTCCGCCAACAGGCGCATGTGCAGCGCTGTGTAGGGGAAGGTCGCCATCAGGCTCAGGGCCAGGAGGCACAGTCCCGCAGCAACCCAAGCCAGAATTTCTTTCCGTTCGTCGAGCCATTTCACGTTCATCAGGATGTTCCGATCGTGACCCACTCCCGAACCGTCCACGGATCGGTGTTCGATGGATGAAAGGTCACCTCGATCACCAACGCTTTGGGCATCTTGCTTGCCAGCCACTCGTCCGTCCAGACCTGACCCTGCCCGTCAAAATACCGAAGGTTGAATCCTTTCACCTGATCCGCCAATTCGACTTGATCCAGCGATTCGTCGGTGAGCCCGTAGATATTCCGCCGCACGAATCGAATCAAGCGGTCGCCGTCCCGTGCGTAGACCACACGAATCAAGTCGCTTTCTTTCACGGCGGAGACACCCAGCCCCTCGCTCATCGTGAGGAAGGCCACGGTATCGGCCGGCTGTCCCTCCTGTGTGCCGTTCACCCCCACCCAAGGAAACTCAGTGACACGCCTACTGAGCGACATCTCGTCTGCCATGACGCGCAAGATTCTCCTGACCGTTTGCTCTCTGGCCGAACGCTCACGCCCCGCATCCACGACGCGGGTTGTCGTGACAAGCGAACCGAACACCATCGCTCCTATGGTGGCCAACAGGGCAATCGCCACCAGCACCTCGACGAGGGTGAACCCCGATTGGCCGCTAGAACGTGAGGCCGGCGAATACATACGTGCTCACTTCCACCGATTCTTCCGCTGCTCCCCGAGGCCAGAAGACCTGGACGCGAACTTCCCGGATCGATTCCAGCGGGGTCGGCGAAACCGTCCGTTTCCATCGGTAGCCGACCGCTCGATCGGTCGCTTGGATTCCCACCTGCGTGCCGAGCGGGGCGTTCTTAAAATCTCCTCCAGCTTCCCCGACGGGGTAGGTACCCGACAACTCGACCTCCAGCAGTTTTTCCTGTGCTAGCAACGTCGCCGCGGTCAGTTCGCCGGCTCGCGCATGAAGATCCAGATCAAAATTGCGGAGGCCAAGGAGAACCGGGAGCGCAATTGCGAGGAGGGCGATCGCGAGTAGCACTTCGAGCAGCGTGAAGCCGCTCTCGCCTGATACCGTTCTGTCGATAGTTCTCCACATGTCCGCTGTCGAAAAGTGTCCCCTTACGGACTGATCGGGGCGCCGGCGCCACCTTGTACAGCCGCCTGCAAGAGTGTCTTGACGCGATCCGGAATGCGCCGCTTCTGCGGCAGTCCGATCCGTTCATCGCTGGTGCGGATGGCGCCGGTCAACGAATCCACCGCCAGGGCCAGGAGGTTGTTGTTTCGATCGATGAAAAGCACCGTTATCGGGTCGATGCGCCCATTCGGGTAAAAGGAAACGTCGACCCGTCCGAACTCGCGCTTGACCTGTCCGAGAGACAATTCCGCAAACCGGATCGACTCCGGGAGCGAACGGGGCGTCGCCCAACCGGCATCGAGGGGCGGTTTCTCTTCCTTGCCCTTCACCATCGTTGCCCAATAGGTTCCTCGATCGAGATCCAGGTAAAGCTTCACGGGTTGTTGCCCGGTGGTGGCCCACCCCTGCAAGGTTCTGAGCTCGCTGATGAACTTTCTTCCGGTGGAACTCAAGTCTTCGCCGATGACGATCCGCGGGAGCACGATTACCAAGACTCCGGCGAGAAGAAACAGAACGATCAGCATTTCCAATAACGTAAACCCATGTGGAGACCACAAGGCCTGCGGCGTAGACTGTCTCGCGCGACGGGCGTGAAGTGCGCGAGAAGCGAGTCTCGCAAGTCTCGCCCGTCCCGTGCGTCTCGCTATCGTTGCCGAATGTCCATTGATGACCATTGACGCCCTAGTCCTTATCCAGATTCCAATTCGTGATGTCGGCGTTGACGCCTTCGCCGCCGACTTCGCCGTCTGTCCCGAGCGAGGTGATTTCATAGTCTCCCTTCTGACTCGGGCTCTGATACTTATAGGAACTACCCCAAGGGTCTTCCGGAAGCTTCGGCAGGTACCCGCCGACTTTCCACTTCTTGGGAATCACGCCGACGGACGGCTTTTCAATGAGAGCCTTGAGCCCCTGTTCCGTTGAGGGGTAGACCCCGTTATCCAGCTTATAAAGCTGCAGCGCGCCCTCGATATTCCGAATCTGCACCTTGGCCGCCGTGCGTTTGGCATCATCTGTCCGGCCCATGATGCGTGGGACGACCAACGCCGCGAGAATGGCCAGTATGGCCACCACGACCATGATTTCAATGAACGTAAAGCCGCGCTCGCATGTGCGACGCCCAATCAACTGTGTCATTCGCCTAACGTTCTGCACAGACCCCTCCTTGCTGACGCGCTCACCGAACCATCTGCCCCATCTCAAAGATGGGCAAGAGAATTGCGACGACAATAAAGAAGACGACGACCCCCATGACCAGGATCATGATCGGCTCCAGAAGCGACGTCAACCGGGTGATCACTCGTTCCACTTCATCATCATAAATTTGACTCACACGGCGGAGCATCTCTTCCATTTCACCACTCCGCTCGCCTACGGCGATCATGTGGGTCACCAGCGGGGGAAATTCACCGCTCCGTTTCAGCGGATCGGCAATGGTTTCGCCTTCACGGATGTTCTGGCGCGCGCCCTCGACCGTTTCCTCCAGCACCCGATTGTTCATGACGCGCTTCGAGACATCCAACGCATCGAGCAGCTGCACCCCGCTCGCCAACATCGTCGCCAGCGTGCCGGCCAGGCGAGAGATGGACACCATGCGCGCGACGTCGCCGATCAGCGGCAGGCGCAAGATCACACGATCCGCCGCCATGCGCCCGCTGTCCGTCCGAAGGAACCGTTGCGTGAGGAACACGCCGCCGACTACGAGGCCGACCACCAGCATCCAGTAGTCTGCGAAGAACCGGCTGACGGACATCAACACGACGGTCGGCCAGGGGAGGGCCTGCTTCATGCTGGCGAACACCGCCGTAATTTTTGGCACCACGAAGGTCATGAGGAAAAACAACACGGACACTCCGACGATGAGCATGAGGGTAGGGTAGAGAATCGCGTTGGTGACTTTGTGCTTGAGCGCCAGCTGTTTCTCAAGAAACTCCGCGAGCCGAAACAGAATCTGATCGAGCGCCCCGCTGGCCTCACCGGCCCGTACCATGTGCACATAGATCGGTGAGAAATCCTTGGGGTATGTTTCCATCGCGGCACTCAAAGCCTGGCCGCCGCGAATCTGCTCCCGGATCTCGGCGAAGAGCCCTTTGACGGACTTCTTCTCGGCTTGATCCACCAAGACTCCCAGCGCCTCGACCAGCGGCAGCCCCGCAACCAACAGGGTGGCAAACTGTCTGGTCATCAAGGCGAGATCGTGGGCGGTGAGCGTAGCGAAGCGGCCGCTCACGCGCGCAGGCTTGGCGCGACTGCCTCCCGGGTGTCGAGCCGACGTCGGTCCCTGCTCCACGACATCGGTCGGGAAGACACCGTCTTTGCGGAGCTTGAGGCGCGCAACTTTGACGTTTTCCGCGTCGACGATTCCGGTCGCCGCTCCGCCGTCGTTCCGATAGCCGCGGTATTGATAGACGGGCATGATCAGACTTCGATCTCCTGCTGAGTAATCCGCATCACCTCTTCCAGCGAGGTCTGGCCCTGGAGGACCTTGGCGGCTCCTTCCTGTTTGAGGGTGATCATTCCCCGTGCGATGGCCGCCTGTTTGATCGCCGTCGAATCGGCTTTGGCCCCGATCAGACGCCGGATTTCGTCATCGAGCACCATCAGCTCGAAGATACCGGTGCGCCCTCGATAGCCGGTTTGCGAACAGGACGCACATCCGGTTCCACGGTAGAGGGTTGCACTTGCGCGAGGCGCCAGATCCAGGCGACTCAACTCTTCCGCACTCGGTTTGTAGGGTTGTTTGCAATCGGGGCAGATCTTCCGCAGCAGTCGCTGCGCGAGCACGGCGACGACCGACGACGCGACCAGGAAGGGCTCGATACCCATATCGATCAGGCGTGTCGCGGCGCTGGCCGCATCGTTCGTGTGGAGGGTGGAAAAGACCAGGTGTCCGGTCAGCGAGGCATGGATGGCGATCTCGGCCGTTTCCCGGTCACGGATTTCTCCGATCATGATGACGTCGGGGTCTTGCCGGAGGATCGACCGCAATCCTGCGGCAAAGGAGAGGTTGATCTTCGGATTCACCTGCATCTGCCCGATGCCGAGCAATTGATATTCAACGGGGTCCTCGACGGTGATGATGTTCTTGTCCGGCGCGTTGATATGGCTCAACGCGGCATAGAGTGTCGTCGTCTTGCCGCTTCCGGTCGGGCCCGTTACGAGGATGATGCCGTGCGCCAGTTGGATTAGCTGATGGATCGCCGAGAGCCGCTCTCCGGAGAAGCCCATCTCGGACAAGTTCAGCAATCGGTTCTCCTTCTCCAATAGACGAAGCACCACGCGCTCGCCGTGGGAGGTCGGCAAAACCGAGACGCGCAGGTCGATATCCTTGCCCGCCGTCCGAATGGCAAACCGGCCGTCCTGGGGCAGCCGCTTCTCAGCAATGTTCAGGCCGGCCATGATTTTGAGGCGCGCGATGATACTGGCCTGCAAATGCTTCGGCGGCGTCAACACCGGATAGAGCACGCCGTCAATCCGATACCGCACGACCAATCCGCGCTCGAACGATTCAAAGTGGATATCACTCGCTCGCTGCCGAACAGCCTGGAATAAGACCGAGTTGACCAGTCGAATGATCGGGGCTTCGTCGGTCGCATCCAGCAAGTCCTGCGGCTCATCGAGTTCGTGCGCGAGCTGATCGAGACTCTCGCTCGCGGCGATATCCTCCATCACCTGTTCGGCACCGGTCGGACTGGCAATTTCGTCATAGGCACGGTTCAAACAGGCGAGTAACGCGACCCCGGTCGTCAAAACCGGCTTAATGGGCTTGCCCAACAGCAATCGAAGATCGTCGAGCGCAACGGTTTCCATGGGATCGGTCGACGCGACGAGAATGGCACCTTCTTCATTTCGGAGCGGTAAAACCCGATATCGCCGGCAAAAGGCGATCGGGACCTTCTTAATCAGCTCATGGTCGACATTAGCGGTCTCCAACTGCGGCATCCAGGGTAATTCAAACTGGTGCGCAAGCCCTTCCAGCAGCTCTTCCTCCCGTAGCAATCGCAGATGCAGCAGGGCCTCACCCAATCGGCCTCCTTTTTCTCGTTGGTAAGCCAGCGCCTCCTGGAGTTTAGAGTCCAATAGATTGAATTTTTCTCCTAGGATACGCCCAAGGAGTGGCCTGCCGTAGCTTGATTCGTCCGGGTCACTTTTCACAAACTCAGACAAATCGTAAACCTCTCAGAATGG
>JBQTIO010000074.1:0-16654 GCA_052388075.1 Nitrospiraceae bacterium | reverse complement strand
GCCAAAGCGATTCTGGAAGAAGCAGTGAAATTGAGCCCGGAGAATCTCCGCGCGCATCGAACATTGGCGAAGATCTATGTCGCACAGGGAGCCAAGGATGCCGCCTTGCGCTCCTGTAATGTGATCCTGGCCGCCAATCCTCAGGACCAGGAGGCCTTGTCGCTCCGGACGATCCTCGGAGAACCGGTCGCGCAGCCATCGTCCGCTCAGACGAAGCCGTTGCCGAAGAAACAGTCCGGCAAGCAAATGGCTGAATCGGCCGACCAGACCGGAGGAGCGGGTCGATCCAGGCAGCTCGATCCTGACACGCAACAAGCTGCCGCAGTCATCTCAGAGCTGCCGAAGGAAAATTCCGCCGCGGTCCCAATCGCCGGGGAAGCGTCCGCTTCTGTCCCCAAGCGCGCCGTCGCTGTGCAACTCACGCAATTGCTGGCCTCCGTCCAGGCGCGTCGTCGAGACCGCGATCGTCCCACCGAACCAAAAACTCCAACTTCCTAAGTAGTTCAATAGTTTGACCATCTTTGACAGGGCTGCTAGAATGCCGTCGCTGTGCCAGCCGGCAAGCTGCACCGAGATCTCGGCGGAGGCGGGTCGTACCCCACACATGCTGCGAGTGCTGATCCTGCATGGCCCCAATCTCAACCTCCTGGGAAGCCGTGAGCAATCCATCTATGGGACTGTCACGCTCGATGCCATCGATGCCTCCCTGTCCAAGCTCGGCGACGAACTGGGTGTCGCCCTGGATATCCGACAGTCGAATCATGAGGGGGAGTTGGTGTCCTGGATTCAGGAAGCGCGCAGCGGCTACGACGGGATCATCATCAATCCGGCGGCCTACACCCACACGAGCGTGGCGATACGCGACGCCCTGGCGGCCGTCGAATTGCCCACCATCGAGGTGCATCTTTCGAATATCCACAGGCGCGAGGAATTCCGGCGCTGTTCCTATGTCTCTAGAGTTGCGCTGGGGCAGATTTGCGGGTTCGGGCCGAGCGGCTATCTCTTGGCACTCCGGGGACTCTGCGAGCATCTATCCTCACGGGCTTCGAGGGCCTCGACTCCACGAAGTCCGTCGAACCGTCATGCCGGGACGCGCAGGACTCGATAACATCGGTCGTGCGGTTAATGTCAAAATCGAAGGGAGCTCGGGGTGATTTCGACTGTTGATTTTCGGAACGGGGTTCGTCTGATGGTTGAAGACGAACCATTCTATATCGTCGAGTTTCAGCATGTGAAGCCGGGTAAGGGCGGCGCATTCGTGCGCACCAAACTGAAGAGCTATCTCTCCGGGAATGTGCTGGACCGCACGTTCAGATCCGGCGAACGCTTCGAGGAGCCGAATCTGGAGGAGCGGGACATGCAGTTCCTCTACGCCACCGGCAACTCCTATACGTTTATGGATACGGAGACCTACGAACAGTTGACCTTCGAGAAGAATCAACTGGGTGAGAACGCCGATCTCTTGAAGGAAAACATGAGCGCGAAGATCCTGATCTACGAGCATCGGCCGATCGCCGTCGAACTGCCGATCTTCATCGAATTGAAGGTCGTCGATGCGGATCCCGGCGTCAGGGGCGACACGGCGTCCGGCGGGACTAAACCGGCGATCGTGGAGACAGGCGCGACGGTCAAAGTGCCGCTCTATTTGGAAGTGGGGACTGTGATCAAGATCGATACCCGAACCAGATCCTACGTGGAGCGCGTCCGGTGAGCAGACGCCGATCCACTCGTTCGAAAAGATCGACGCGCCCTATTGTCTTGCCGACAGCTATCGGCGGGGCGCCTCCGGAGGCGTTCGCCACCGGTGCTCAGACCAAGCAAATTCAGGACCTCATCGATCTACTTCGCCGAAACAACCTAACGGAGTTGGAACTTGAACGGCAGGGCCTGCGTATCCGAATCCGCCATGAGGTCGGCGGCAAGCCCATCACGGCAGCGGTGCAGGAATCTGTTCCGAGTTCGTCTCAACAGCTCGCGCAGCCTGTGGCCACGACCGGCCCCGCGCCGGAACAGAGTACCGCCATGGTCACCATTGTCTCGCCCATCGTCGGTACCTTCTACCGATCCCCTTCGCCGGATGCCGATCCCTATGTCGAAGAAGGCGACTTCGTCAAGAAAGGCCAGGTCCTGTGCATCGTCGAAGCGATGAAGCTCATGAACGAGATTGAGTCAGAAGCCGATGGGCGCATCGTCAAAATTCTGGCGGAAAGCACCAAGTCGGTCGAGTACGGCCAGGCGCTTTTCCTGATCGATCCGAACGCTGCTCCCCAGTCGTAGCCGATCCTCGCCCTTTGCCTCGGAGCTGAAACGTGTTCAAAAAAGTTCTCATTGCCAATCGCGGAGAAATCGCGTTGCGAGTAATCCGAGCTTGCAGGGAGCTGGGAATCAAAACGGTCGCCATTCATTCTGAAGCCGACGCGGCCAGCATGCACGTGCGAGTTGCCGACGAGAAGGTGTGCGTCGGTCCGCCGGAAGCGGCGCTGAGCTACCGCAATATTCCCAACGTCCTGAGCGCTGCAGAGATCACCGGAGCCGAGGCCATCCATCCGGGCTACGGATTCCTGTCAGAAAACTCCCACTTCGCCGAAGTCTGCGAATCCATCGGCATCAAATTCATCGGCCCCACTTCCGAGAACATCGCGATGATGGGTGACAAAGCGAAGGCGCGCGAAGTCGTGGCCCGGCGAGGACTCCCGGTGACGCCGGGCAGTCCGGGGGAATTGCGGAGCGAAGAGGACGCATTGCAGGCTGCGCAGAAGATCGGCTTTCCCGTGATCATCAAAGCCACGGCCGGAGGCGGGGGACGCGGGATGCGCGTTGTGAACCATGCCGAAGCGCTGGGACGGGCGTTTCAGTCCGCCCAAGCCGAAGCGAAATCGACATTCGGCAACGAGGGCGTGTACCTCGAGCGGTATTTCCTGGAGCCGCGTCATATTGAAGTCCAGGTTCTGGCCGACCATCGCGGCCACGTCGTGCACCTCGGGGAGCGAGATTGCTCGATTCAACGCCGCCATCAAAAACTGGTTGAGGAAGCGCCCTCGCCGGCGGTTGATGAGAAGCTCCGTCGGGAGATCGGGCGAGTCGCGGTGGAAGCCGTCAAGGCCGTGCACTACCGAAACGTGGGCACCGTCGAATTTCTCCTCGACAAGGATCGCAATTTCTTTTTCATGGAGGTGAACACCCGCATCCAGGTCGAGCACCCGATTACCGAAATGGTGACCGGCATCGACTTGATCAAAGAACAGATTCGCCTGGCGGCGGGCCACCCGCTCTCAATCCGGCAACAGGATGTTGTGCTCAAGGGCCACAGTATGGAATGCCGGATCAATGCGGAGGACCCGGAGAAGTTCATTCCTTCGCCAGGCCAGGTGACTAGGTACAGCGCGCCGGGCGGTTTCGGAGTTCGAGTCGATTCAGCCATGGAGTCCGGGGCGATAGTCGTTCCGCAGTATGATTCGATGATCGCGAAGTTGATCACCCATGGGCATGATCGCCACGAATCCATGATGCGCATGAAACGCGCTCTCGACGAGTTCGTCATCGAAGGTATCAAGACCACCATCCCTCTACACCGTAAGATCTTTGACGACCCTGACTTCCAAAAGGGGCACGTCTCCACTACCTTCCTTGACAGATTCCTCGGAAACTAGCCTTCCCAAAAGGTCAGTTGCAGGAGGGCTGCGCCGCTTGCCGCGCGCACTCAACCGGAGTGCCCTATTGGGTGAATCGCGTGAGGCTTCCTGATAGAATTGACGACATGTCGCGGGAGAAGAGCATGCGGCGTCTGGGGTTCATGATCGGTGTGGCTGCCGTCGGGCTGGCGATCGGTGGCTATGTGTTCTTCAACGGCGAGCGCAGGGCACCGATCCGGTACCGAACGGCCGGAGTGGAACGCGGGCCGGTTGTCTCGATCGTGAACGCAACCGGAACCATCAATCCTGTGGTCTCCGTGCAGGTAGGGACCCAGGTCTCGGGCATGATCAAGAGCCTCCATGCGGATTTCAACTCCAGGGTGAAGGCCGGAGACACGGTGGCGGTCATCGACCCTGAACCGTTCAAAGCCCGCCGCGAGCAGGCCTTCAGCAACCTCGAAATGGCGCGATCCACCGTGGCTCGGGCCAAGACGGATCTAGCCCAGCGCAAGCGAGAACTCGACCGGGTTCAATCACTGGTGGCCCAACAGTTTGTCTCGCAGAACGATGTCGATCTCGCGCTGACGAATTACCAGAGCGCCGACGCGCAAGTCCGGGTGGTTGAAGCGCAGGTCAAACAGGCGGAGGCGGCCTTGAATTCATCGGAGCTGGAATTGAAGTACACCGTGATCCGATCTCCGGTCGACGGCATTGTCGTCGCACGCAATGTGGAGGTCGGTCAGACGGTGGCGGCCAGCTTTGCCACTCCGAATCTGTTTCTCATCGCACTCGACCTGACAAAAATGCAGGTTGACACCAATGTGAGTGAGTCGGACATCGGCGGCATGACGGAAGGCAAGGACGCGACCTTTACCGTGGATGCCTACCCGGGCGTGCAATTCGCCGGGGTCATTCGACAGGTCCGGTTGGCGCCGATCAATGTGCAGAATGTCGTGACCTACAACGTGGTTGTCGCGGTGAACAATCAGGATCTCAGGCTGAAGCCCGGTATGACGGCCAATGTCTCCATCGTCGTGGCGCAGAAGGATCACGTTCTGAAAGTGCCGAACGCCGCATTGAGGTTCAGCCCGCCGCAGGGCGATCGGCCGGAGGGGCCTGGCAGTGAAGGAATCGGTTCCAAAGCCGACGGGCGTACGGGACGGGGACGCCCGGCGGTCGTAGCTGCGGAATCCGGCGGGCAGACGAGAAAAGTTTGGAAGCTGGGGGTGTCGGACGATCTGGAGCCCATGACGATTCAGACGGGCATCTCCGACGGGGTGTCGACTGAAGTGGTGGCCGGTCCGGTCGGCGAGGGAGATCTGGTCGTGGTCGGGATCGATTCGACTCGGGGCGAGCGACGGGCGAGCGACCTGCCGCCCGGGTTCGGCAGTGGACAGCGCCGATCGGGTCGAGACCGCGGGTTGTAGATGCCACCACTCATTCGTTGCGAAGACCTGTGGAAGATCTATGCCCTTGGTGATGTCGAGGTCCAAGCCCTCCGCGGGCTCAATCTTTCAATTGCGCAGGGCGAGTTTGTCGCGATCATGGGATCGTCGGGGTCCGGTAAGTCGACGCTGATGAACATCCTGGGCTGTCTGGACCAGCCGACCAGGGGCCGCTACTGGCTCAACGGCATCGAGGTGGCGGCGCTACAGGCCGACCAATTGGCCGACCTCAGAAACCAGCAGATCGGCTTTGTCTTTCAAAGCTTCAATCTTATTCCGCGGACCAGCGCGCTGGAGAACGCGCAATTGCCGTTGTTTTATCGCGGCCTGCCCCTGCGGGAACAGCGGGCACTGGCCATGGCGGCGCTCGGTCGAGTGGGGCTTCAGGGACGCGAGCAGCACTATCCCACGCAACTCTCGGGGGGACAGCAGCAACGGGTGGCGATCGCACGCGCGTTGGTGACCTCGCCATTGCTGCTCTTGGCCGATGAGCCGACCGGTAATCTGGATACTACGTCGAGTCGCGAGATCATGACGATTCTCGACCGGTTGAACAATGAGCAGGGTATTACGATCATGCTTGTCACGCATGAAGCGGATATCGCGGCCTACGCGGAGCGGAAAGTGGTACTTCAGGACGGTCGCGTCCTGACTGATCGCCGCACGAGACCGGGGCTGTCGCTGTCGCCTACGGAGGTCTGATGCCGGGCTTCGTTCTGCTCACCGTGCTCACCGCGATCCGGATTCTCAGCCGGAATCGGCTCCGTGCCGGACTGACGATGTTGGGGATCATCATCGGAGTGGGCGCAGTGATCGCGATGGTGAGTATCGGAGAGGGCGCCAAGGCGGCGGTGGCCCAACGGGTCGCCAGCATGGGGACCAACGTCATTATCGTGCTGCCTGGCTCCACCACGGCCGGCGGGGTGCGCGGTGGGCAGGGAGGTGCGGTGACGTTAACTATGGCGGATGGCCTTGACTTGAAGAAGCGCATTCCATTGTTGCGTGACACGGGCTGGGCGAAGCGCGATGTCATGCAGATCGTCAACGGAAACAAGAACTGGAACGGGCCCGTCAACGGCATCTCGCCCAGCTATCTGACGATCCGGGACTGGTCGTTTGCCAGCGGGGGCCCCTTCATGCAGCAGGACGTGGACGCCGCGGCTCGGGTGGCGCTGCTCGGACAGACGGTGGTCGGGAATCTGTTCGATGCGGGGGAAGAACCGGTCGGGGCGATGATCCGCATCAAAAACGTTCCGTTCCGCGTGGTCGGCGTTCTGGCTCCGAAGGGACAGTCGGCCCAGGGGTCGGATCAGGACGACATCATTTTTATTCCGTTCAGTACCGCGGAGCGAAAGGTATTCGGGACGCAATTCCTGGGTTCCGTCGGAGCTCTATTTGCTTCCACGGAGCGGGTGGAGGACTTGGGTCCGGCAGTCGACCAAATTCGTGAGATACTCCGGCTGCGGCACCGGCTGCAATCCGAGCAGGAGGATGATTTCACCATCCGCACGCAGGTCGATATTGGGAAGGTTCAGGAAGGGACGAGCGAAACGATGACGGTCCTGCTGTTCGCCATCGCCTCTATTTCGCTTCTTGTCGGCGGGATCGGGATCATGAATATCCTGTTGGTGTCGGTGACGGAACGAACGCGGGAGATCGGGGTGCGGATGGCGGTGGGGGCCAAGCGGCGGCATATTGTGATGCAGTTTCTGATTGAAGCGATGACGCTGAGCGCGGTGGGCGGCTGTCTCGGCATTCTGTTCGGGGTGTTGGGGGCCCGCTTGACGACCGTGATCGCCGGGTGGCCGACCATCATCTCCGGGAACACCGTGGCAGCCGCCTTTGTCTTTTCCATGGCGGTCGGGCTGTTTTTCGGATTGTACCCGGCCAACAAGGCCTCACGCCTGAATCCCATCGACGCCCTACGCTATGAATAGTGGGTGGCCGCTACCTGGTTTCCCATCCACCTCGTTCCTCAACCTGTACCGGTTGTGCAGGAGTGCGACGGACGCGTCGTGCTCCGCTACGCGGCGCCAGGCGGGGAGGAAGGAAGAGCGAATCGGGCATGGTCTCAAGGACCGCCTCCTGAGTCGAGCCTGGCCACATACATTCCAACCTGAAGCGCGTAGACCGGAACCCGGATTCTGGCCATCGTGCCATCCCTGCACCGGTCGGGTGATGAGATGAATCCACCCGATCCCTCACTTATCGGCGGGGAAAGAGAGAGACTGAAGCCGAGCCGTAGCGAAGCGCTATCGAGCAGCGGCGGGGTACGGTGGGTATTCGGAGACCGGGGAGAGTGTGACTTCGATGCGGGGATGAGTCCTGTCGACGTGTTTGTAGAGATGGGTTTCGATGATCCGATTGTCGTTGAGGCCGAGGCCTTCACAGAGCGCGTCCTGGGCGATCTTCAGGCCGCCGTCCACGTCGCGCCGCAGGGCAGAGGTGAAAAAGAAGCGGATGGACAGGACAAGCGGTTCGGATTGAAGGCGATCCACCACGGAGGCGCGGGAACGTGATTGAGACAGCGCAACCCAAACCTGCTGCCCCACCTGTGCCTTGTAGGCACGTCCGGCCGAGGACAGAAGCCGCCGGCCGTTCACCGTGGCATATTGATGGTTGATGCTGGGCGGGACCGGCAACGTAAGCGAAATCCGCTCAGCGGTCACCATCGAGGCCGGCAGTGGTTCCTGCAGAGCGATGCGTCGCTGGGACGTCTTGCGTTGGGCCAAGATGGCCGCGCGATCGACGGGCGAGGGTTTTGCCGGTGCAGAGGTGCCGGGCCGGGCATCGGAAGGACGGTACGAGCTGACGCGGACAGAAAGTATGGAGGAGCGGGAGGTTATGCGACGTCGGCCGGATGGCATGGAGCCGGACTACAGGAGATTCAGGATTTTTGCCATGTTTTGTTCGTAGCGATCTTCCGTGCGGGAAATATAGCGCCGCCATTCGCTGGGATTCCAGATTTCCATGCGATGGTAGAGACCAACCAGAATGACCTCCTGATCATCATCAACCGGCACCAGCTTCCGCAAACGGCCTGGAATCAGAATGCGCCCGGTCTTGTCGATATCGGAGGTGCCGGCTTCGGAGACAACGAAGTGCATGAAAAGCCGGCTCTGGTCCTCGTCCAGCGAGGACTTGGTCCGCTCCAGGACCCGCTCCCATTCCCTGGTTGAATAGATCAGCAGGGACTGTTCCGGTCCCTTCAGAAACACGACAGCCTGTCCGTCCGCCTCAACCTGCTCTCGAATCGGTGAGGGGACGATGAAGCGCCCCTTTTCGTCCACTTTACACAGATACTCGCCAGCGAACATCAGCGGAATCCTAGTTTAGGAGTTGACGGTGGACCTGGTTCGTTCGCGAATCCACTGTTCCAGATCCGAGCGCACGAACCGCCATTCTTTCCCAAGTTTGAAGGCGGGAATCTGGCGGCTGTGTAAATAGCGATAGAGTGTGCGCGGGGTGATCTTCAGGTAGCGGCAGGTTTCCGTTACCGTCATCAATTCGCTTTTTGGGGCTGCCCCCATGACACCACCGATCGTCCATGACCTTGCGAGGGATCATACAAGTTCCAATACTAGGCGTATTCTAGATATGGGCCTGAAAATGTCAAGTGAAAATATAGGACAATGTCTGTCAGAGACTGTCAGTGTCTGTTATTGTTCCCCCGGCATCGTCGGTTTCGTCCATCATGGCTTCCATGTCCTCACCGAGATCCTCGCCCATTTCTCTGCCCATTCTCTCCATCACCCGGGCGACGCTCTGCGGGTCGTTTTCGTCCAGAGCGCCAAGGTTGCTCGGGTCGGCCAGCGATTCGAGCCGGGCCTCTTCCGATTTGGGAGTCGCGAATCGCGACAACAGGCGCTCCACGTTTGAGCTGCCGCACTGTCGGCAGTGGGCCGGAGCGGAGGAGTTGCGGATGTTCAAGAGGAGGACGGAGCTGCGTTTCCGGCAATCACGACAGCCATACTCGTAAATTGGCATCGGTTACACCCCTGTCAACTCCGGGGCAGGGCAAGAATACCGTGCAAGGATACGGTCAGGAACCGTACCGGCATCCATGGTTCGGCCCAGGGTTACGACGAACACGTCACCGGATCCGGCCTTACGCAGGGTCTTGGCACATGCATTCACCGTGGCGCCGGTGGTGAAGACGTCGTCGACGAGTAGGATGCGTCGGCCGGTGATCGATTCGGGCCGGCGTACAGCAAACGCCCCACGGAGATTCTTGAGTCGTTCCTTTCGAGAGAGCGTGGTTTGCGCCGGGGATGGAACGATCCGGACCAGGTTGGTATAGGACAGGGGGATGGCCAGATGACGGCTGATCCGGTCTGCAAGGAGAAGCGACTGATTAAATTCCCGCTCACGCAAGCGCCGGGCATGGAGAGGGACGGGCATGACCAGATCAACGGAATCGAGTGAAGGAAGCCGGTCGAGCATGAGACGGGCAAGCGGGGGAGCCAAGGCCACCTTGCCTCTATACTTGAACAGGCAAATGGCATCCTGTAGCGGGGGCAGATAGGGGTACAGAGTCCAGGCCCTGGTGAAGGAAGGCGGGCGCTCTGCGCAGCCCTGACACATATGATTGGGACTGTAGGCGGTTGCGGCGGGCGAAGCGAACGGGCGGTCGCAACGGGTGCAGTGAGCATAGATCGGCGATACGATGGTCCCCCAGCACATGGTGCAGAAATGGGGAATCGGATCATCGGCCAGCGGCGCGCCACACCGCGCGCAGTCGATCGGCAACAGGAACCGGACGGCCCGGCGCACCAATCCTTGTGCAGATCTGGACGGAGATTGAGTCATCGGCAAGTCCCATGAACCGTCGAGTGACAACCGGATTCTTATGGCGTATGGCCATCCGCTGTCAAGGTTGTCCCCCTCTGAACGGTTATGTTATACGAATGTGCACTCCAAGCGCGACTGGCCAGGCCGTTGGCTGTCTGATGTTCCGTGAGCCCCACCGATGGTGACGCTGAAGCAGCTTTCGAAGACCTACGCGCGCGGAGCCGCAACCGTGCTGGCCTTGCACGAGGTGAGTCTGGAGATACGGCGAGGAGATTTCTGCGCGTTCGTCGGACCGAGCGGGTGCGGCAAGAGCACCCTGTTGAATCTTATCGCCGGCCTGGATCAACCCACGTCGGGAGAGATTCAACTCGACGGGCGGTCAACCAGGAACTGGACCAACGCTGATTGGACCAAGATCCGACGCGAGACGATCGGCATCGTGTTTCAAGCGTTTCATCTGATCCACGGACTCACGGTGGAGGAAAATATCGCGCTGCCCCTGATGCTGCGCGGCGAGGGGGGGCGCGTGGTAACTATGCGGGTCAACGAGGTGCTGGAGATGGTCGGAATGACCCGCCGGCGGCATCATCGACCCGGCGAACTGTCCGGAGGGGAGCAGCAGCGCGCAGCGATTGCGAGAGCGTTGGCGCATCGACCGCGTCTGTTGCTGGCCGATGAGCCCACCGGTAATATCGATTCGCACCAGGGAGCGGATATCCTGGCGCTCATCAGGTCGTTGGCCAAGGAGGGAGCGCAGACCGTGTTGCTGGTGACCCATAGCGGCCAGGCAGCGCAGACGGCCGACTACACCTGGGCGATGCAAGATGGACGACTTGTTTCACGAACCGAGCGGATGGCCGAACTGGTGGCGCCATGACGGACCTTTCGACCGCCATCGCCGGCGTGCGATTCCCGAGCTGCTTCATGAACGCGGCCGGGGCGCTCTGTGTGACGCGAGACGAACTCGTGGCGCTGGGCAAGTCACGCGCCGGGGCGATCGTCACCAAGTCAATGACCCTGGAAGCACGGCAAGGGAATCCCGAGCCGCGCTACTATGGGTTTCCCGGCGGATCGATCAATTCCATGGGGCTGCCCAATCTCGGGTACAGGGCCTATGCCGAGATGATTCCCGAATTGAAGTCATTCGGGAAACCGGTCATCGCGAGCGTGGCGGGTCTCTGTGAAGAGGATTTTCCCGTCATCGCCACCACGATCAACGCCGCCAGGCCGGACCTCATCGAAGTCAACTTGTCTTGTCCGAACATTCCCGGCAAACCCCAAATCGGGTACGACCCGGAGGCATCCGAGCGATTACTCCAACGGGTGCGCAGGGTCATCACGGTGCCGATGGGAGTCAAACTGCCTCCGTACTTCGATCCGGCCCACCATGAGGTCATGGGCAAGGTAATCGGGCGTTGCGGAGTCGATTTTCTCAACATGATCAATTCGGTAGGCAACGGGCTGGTTGTCGATCCGGAACGGGAAACCGTCGCCATCAAGCCCAAGGGCGGATTCGGTGGATTGGGCGGCACGATCATCAAGCCGGTAGCGCTGGCGAATGTCCGCGCCTTCTACAAGCTCTTTGAGGGAAGGATCCCCATCATCGGCACCGGCGGCATTGTGGACGGGATGGATGCGTTCGAACATTTGTTGTGCGGGGCGTCCGCCGTGCAGGTCGGAACGGTGCTGGTGGAGCAGGGTGTGGAAGTATTCGGCCGGCTGGAAGCGGAGCTGGCCGCAATCTTGAAGAGAAAAAACTACGGCTCCGCGGCCGAATGCCGCGGGAAGGTGAAAGAGTTATAAGGCTATTTCATCCCGAAGTTGCGGGGCAGGAGACCCTGCTGCAGCGACCGGCGCAGGAGCTGGGCGACGTTGCGCACGCTGAGCCGGCGCATCAGGTTGAAGCGGTGGACCTCGACTGTGCGGACGCTGATGTCCAACGATGCAGCGATCTCTCGATTGGTATGGCCCATTGCGACCATCTTCAAAATCTCGCGCTGGCGCGGCGTAATGCGCAGGGGCGGGTGGTGGTCCCGCTCGGTCCGGTCCAGCTGAAGTACCGTATTGCCTCTGCTTCTCGCCATTCGGTGCTCCTCTTCGACGTTCGAAAGCGAGTCTAGCAAAGGAACGAACATGTGTAAACGAAACGACCGATCTGCGCATCGACGCGCCAGGCCTCCTGCGTTCCTGCCCTCAATCGCGGGACGGCTGACCGAGCCGCTCTGCTTATCTCCGTCCGACCGCTGATGCCATCCTTCATCAAAGTCTTACTGCTGATTCTCGTCGCGCATGTGGCGCAGTGGCCTCTGCGCGCGCTGTTGACTATCATCGGAGTTGCCCTGGGGGTATCGGCCTCGGTGGCGGTGCGGGCGGCCAATGTGGATGTGCTGCGGTCGTTTGAGCAGGCCGTGTTGACCGTAGCGGGCCCGACGGCCCTGGAGATCTCCGGGGGCGAGTTGGGGTTGGATGAGCGGCTGCTTCCTACCGTGAGGAACGTGTCGGGTGTCACGTCGGCCTCACCGGTGATTCTGCAAACCGCAATCAGGATGAAGCAAGGGCAGTATGGTCAGGCAGTCCAGGTGATCGGGTTGGACCTCCTGGCCGAGGTCGAGACGCGAGGATTTCGTCTCGGTCAGTGGTCGACCGACGGCCGGCTGGAGTCGGTGCTGAATCCGGAGACGATGCTGATAGGACGAAGGCTGGCAGCCGACTGGAATTTGTCTACAGGCGACAGGGTTGAGCTGCAGGTCGGGACCGGACGGATCAGTTGTCTGGTAACCGGCATTCTCCAGGACACCTCCGATCGAACATCATCCTGGGATCGTCTCGCGGTAATGGACATTGCGGCCGCGCAGATCACGTTCGGCATGGTAGGGCGACTGGATCGGATCGACGTGACCACCGATTCTGAACAGGCAGTCGAAACGGTGGCTCAAGGCCTGCGCGCGGCCCTGCCACCGCACCTAACGGTCGAACGACCGGCCAGCCGGACGAGGCAGGTCGAGCAGATGCTCCAAGCCTTCCGTCTTAACCTGACGGTGCTCAGCTGGGTAGGGCTGCTGGTCGGCATGTTTCTCATCTACAACACGATGGCCTTCGTCGTGGCGCAGCGGCGACGCGAGATCGGGATCTACCGGGCCGTCGGGATGACGCAGTCGCGAGTGGCGGGCCTCTTCCTTGCTGAAGCCGCGATGTTCGGTCTGGCAGGGGGAGTCCTCGGAAGCGCCGCGGGGATGTTGTTGGCCCAGAATCTGATTGCGCTGCTCAGTCAAACCATCTCGGATCTGTATGTTCCGGTAGGGGCTTCGACAGGCTTTCTCTTCGACGAGGGCTGGTTCTGGAAATTTGCCCTGGAAGGCTGCGCCATCGGCTGTGTCGTGTCCATGATCGGATCGATCGGGCCGAGCATGGATGCCGGTCGTACCGCGACCGTGCGCGCCTTGGCGCCAGGCGATTACGAAGTCAGCCAGCAGCTTCGGGTGGGCGTCCTGGGTGTGATCGGGCTGGGCCTCCTGGCGTTGATGGGGCTCTTGAGCCTGGCCGGTCCCGTTGGCGGAGTCCCTGTGCTGGGATACCTTGCCACACTCTGTCTGCTGGCAGGCCTGTCCTGTCTCGCCCCGATCTGTGTCACTTGGCGGCCGAAGCATCGGCGAGCGACTCGTATGCCTGGAATGGGTGGGGTCATGCGCGAGATCGCGGTCGACCACGCGTCCAGAAATCCTGGCCGCAATGGAGTGACCGTCTCCGCCCTAATGGTCGGGCTCGCGATTATGATCGGCGTGCTGGTCATGGTCCGGAGTTTCCGGCACACGGTGGAGTTGTGGGTCGCCGACACCGTAATTGCGGATATCGTGGTGGCGCCCTCGATGTGGCTGCGCGGGACGGAGGCGGGCAGTATCGGACGCAGTCTTCCGCCGTCCTGGCTGACGATTTTGTCCGCAGTCCCCGAAATCGCGGCGGTGGATTCTTATCGCGATGTCCGCGTGACGGTGCAGGGCCAGCACGTCGCGGTGGTCTCGCGCGATTTGCGTTTGCATGCGCAACGGAGCCGGTACCTTGTCCGTCAGGGCGATTCATCCGAGCAGCTGAACCGTGCGGCGGAGACAGGCGGCGTCCTGGTCTCCGAAATCCTGGCTGATCGGTTTGGGGTCCATGAAGGTGAGTCCCTTGAAATCATGACGCCGCAAGGGGCGAAGCCGTTTCCCATCGTTGCGGTGTTCTATGACTATGCGACGGATGGAGGGAAGATCCTCATGGATCGCAAACTCTATCAATCGCTGTGGCAGGACGAGCTGGTGACCGTGTTTCCCGTGTATCTGGCAGCCGGGTCGGATCTCGAGCGCGTGAGACAGGAGATGGCGGCGAAACTGAGCCAGGCCGACAGCGGGAGGCTTCCTCCGCTCCTGATCAGCAATGCGGAGCTCCGCAAGGAAATTCTCGACATCTTCGACCGGACGTTCCTGCTCACATACGTGCTCGAAGCCATTGCCGTCATCATCGCCATGCTCGGTATTGTCAATGCGCTGGTCACGTCGGTGTTGGAGCGGCGCAGGGAGTTCGCCACGCTGCGGGCCATCGGCGGCAGCGCCGGCCAGATCAGACAACTGGTGCTTTGGGAAGCCGCCTATCTGGGCGTGATCGGAATCACCTTGGGACTTATCGGCGGAGGATTGCTCTCTCTGCTGCTCATCAAGGTGATTAACAGGCAGTCTTTCGGGTGGACGATCCAAATGATCGTGCCAATCGGCGCACTCGTCCAAGCAGTGGGGCTGGCGGCAATTGCGACGCTTGTGGCAGGCTATTTTCCAGCCCGCTGGGCCGCGCAGCAGCCGGTGGTGGAGGGGTTGAGGGAGGAGTGACGCCTTCCCTGTTGCCCTCTGCTCCCCCAGCGCGCACGCGGGACTTGATCGTAGCTTCACATTAAGGGAGGTGCTCGCTCGACGGGCGCAATTAGGTCAACAGGGGAGGCGCCACTCAGGGTAGAAAACTAAGCAAGTTTGGAAGGACCATCCTAAGCGTTCCTCCTCGGCTGAGTCTCGCCGGGACCCCGCTCCCTTAGCGAAGGCGCTCCGCACTCCGCCAGGCCGCAGCGTAGAGGTGAGAATGGCAGGTGGGAAACAAGAACCATGAATGTGTGAGGGGAGGATGAGTGCGACTGGCTCACTGTTCATAGGAATTATCGGCGCGCTCATGTTCCTCTTGAGCCTTCTCGCGTTCCGTGAGAGAAACTGGAAGGGCGGCTGTGTGTGGTTGATCGTTGGCGCAGGCTTGATTGCTCTCTTGACCTATCTGGATAAGCCATAATCGAGAGGGTACTGAATGAAAATGTTTCAGGTGCGCAAAGCATCCATTTAAAGCCAGGTCAACAATTTTATCCCGTCGCCAAGAGCCGCCAAACAGGCTCCGGGTCGAACAAGTTCTGTTTGGCGGTGCTCGCTCCATGCGCGCAGTAGAGGATTGCCGAAAGGCGCCCCCTCTGAAGGAGAGGCAAGAAAGCTTCGAAGGACCGTAGGGCGGCCAATCCCCTGTGCCCCGAACCGGTGGTTGCTTAGGCCACCAAATCAGCGTAAAAGCTAAGCCGCCGAAGTGAGAGTAGTCCAGGCGATGCCCTCCTTGTCGTAGAGCCACCGCATCAGCACTTAGGATAGGCAGCGCCGAAGACCGGTAGGGTCATCGATGCCGCGCAACGATCAGGCTATTCGCCAGCTCATCGTGCTCAAGAAGTTAGAATCGTCGCGGCTGGGACTTACACTGGAGCAACTCGCAGACGGGCTCGATCCTTCGACCGCTTGCCATCCCCGGACTCTGCGCCGAGATCTTGATGCAATCGAGTCGGCTGGGTACCCCTTATTGACCGAGCGGATCGACGGCCGCACCCGCTGGAAACTCCTCGACGGAGTACGTAACGTTCCCGCGTTGCGACTATCACCCACCGAACTGATGGCGCTCACCCTCAGCCGCCGACTCATTGCTCCTCTCGAAGGCACGGCTGTGCATGCCTCTCTGCAGTCGGCGCTGAGTAAAGCATCGGCGGCGCTGTCACCGGAAGGGCTTGCACTGGTCGCGCAACTCGAAGACACGTTTTCCGTCGGACTCGGCCCGCATAAGCGATACAAGCGCCACCGTGAAGTCATCGAGCGTCTCACCCAGGCCATCGCCGACAACAAGCGTATCCAGATGCGTTACGATTCCGCTTCGCGTGGGCGCGTGACCCGGCGCGAAGTCGATCCCTACCGACTCTGGTACGCGTCCGGCGGGCTGTACCTGATCGGCTACTGTTATCTCCGGAAGGAGCCGCGTATGTTCGCCGTCGAGCGGATCAAGTCCGTCACGCCGACCGCCTTCCCCTATCAGATCCCGCTGCACTTCGATTTCGACGCCTTTGTGGAAGATTCGCTGACTGTCATGCGCGGACGGCGCATTGACATGGAGTTGGAGTTCGACAGGCCGACGGCGGCCTGGGTCAAAGACCGCATCTGGCATCCGAGCCAGCGGCTGAAACGTCTAAGGCGAGGTCGTTTGCACCTGGCTCTGTCCATTGCGGACACGCGGGAGCTGGTCGGCTGGATCCTCAGCTTTGGCAGCGGTGTCAAGGTCGTACGCCCGGAAAGTCTGCGAGTAGCGGTGGTGGAGGAGGCGAAGAGAATTGCCGCGGGCAAGTGACCTCGGATGTCACGTCAGAGTTAATGAGAAACTATAGAAAGGAGCATACAAGTGGTTGCACTGCAAGACCTATCCTGACCGAACTGGCTGGCCATTGGAATGGGACCTTCGATGTCACAACAG
>JBQTIO010000073.1:0-7282 GCA_052388075.1 Nitrospiraceae bacterium | reverse complement strand
TCGTTTGCGCGAGGATCAACGAATCGCTGACCTCCAGCATGCTGAACGCGAACGTCAGCACCGCAGCCGCGACGATGTTAGCAGTGATCAATGGCACCGTGATGCGCAGCCACGCAGAGAGCGTCGAGGCGCCCAGATTGCGGGCCGCTTCTTCCATCGATTCCGGCAGTTGCTGCAGACCCGCGGATACGCCCCGCACCACGAACGGCAATCGACTGATCGCATAGGCAATGACCAGAATCACAAACGGGTCTCGCGTAGGTCCGATCGACTCGAGCCAGGTGCCCTGCGCCGTCAAGGCGACATAGCCCGAGGCCAGGATCAGCCCCGGCACGGCCAGAGGCAGCATGCAGAGCCCATCGAGCGCAGTGCGGCCGTAGATCCTGCTGCGAACGATGATCCATGCCGCAACGGATCCGATCACGATGTCGAGCAGGGTCGATACTCCCGCATACTTCAAGCTGTTGACGATGCTGCCCATGGTATCGGGGCTCGTCACGACGAAGACGAGATGTCGCATCGTATAGGACTCGGGCAGGATCGAATCGACCCAATGGCCCGACACGCCCATCAACAGCACGCCGACGTGCGGCAGGATCGAGACCATGATCACGACACCGAACCCGAGCCAGGCCAGCGCCGTGCCGAGGACGCCGAGTTCAACAGTTTCGGCGGCGATGGAGGCTCTCGTCGATCCGGCGGCACCGCCAAGGCCCAAAAAGAACTTGCCGATCAGATAGAAGCTCACCGACGCGCTCAGCATGATGAACACCAGACTGAAGGTGCGCGGATTGACCTCGGCGTTGGCGAGCTCCTTGAAAATCGTGACCGGGGTCAGGTGCTCGTAACCGATGATAACCGGCGTGCCGATGTCGGTGAACGACCAGATGAAGACTATCGTGCCGCCGGCAAATATCCCCGACATGATCAGCGGGAAGGTGATGCGCACGAAGGTCTGCAGGCGCGATGCGCCCAGGTTGCGCGCGGCCTGGCCGTATGCCGGATCGACGTTGGCGAGCGCCGCGGAGATGTTCAGGTAGAGGATCGGAAACAGGTGCAGACTCTGCAGGATGACGACACCGATGAAACCGCTGCCTAACCAGTCCGGCGGCAGCTCCCTGGTCATATCGATGACGCCCAGCTTTTCCAGAATCAGATTCAGCACGCCGAACTGGCTCAGGAATCGATTCGTTGCAATGGCACCGACGAACGGCGGCAGGATCAGCGGCACCAGAATCAGCATGCCGAGCACGTCCAGGCCCCGGAACGTATAGCGCGCCCGGATCACCGCAAGCGGCAGCGAGATGACAACGCACACCAGCGTCGTCGTCACCGCGAGCAGCATCGTGTTACCCAGCTCCGCCATCAGGATGGGGTTGGAGACGACCCGGTGGAACCAGTAGCCGCTGACTTTGCCGTCGCTGTAGAAACCGCTGCTGACGGCCTTCATCACCGGAACCAGCAGGAACAGTGCCAGCACCAATACGATCAACGCGGCAAGCAGCGTCGCCGCGCGTTCCTCGCGCAGCATGCTCGAGGCGCGCCTCCCGAAACTAGAAGGCGTGAAGGGCATACGGGAACTCAACGCGCAACTTGCTCGTATTGATGCCTGAAGAACGCCACCCAGTCGGTGACGATGATGTCGCGCTGTTTGCGGTCGCGCAGCAGTTTGTTGGTCTCGGCGACGGCCTCGCGCGTGGCAACGTTGTCAGGAAGCTGATTGAACAGGGCGAGTCGATCAGCGGGGAAATTGGTCTCGATCAGCTTTTTCTTCGCCGCTTTCAGGAAATCCACATTACGAACCGCCGCAGCCCATACGAGCTGCCGCAGCAGGCCATGGCTGGCGGACCACAGACCCCTGTCCACATTCATGGTCTGGCCGACCTCAAAGGGATTGACGATGCGCGGCAGCAATTCACCGGCGAATGTTTGATAAACATCCTTGCGAATGGGCTGCCGGCCGAGGGCGGTTCTCTGCGGTCCCTTGGGATGACCGACCGGCAACGCCCACAGCGCCTGCCCGTCTTTGGACAGCACGAAATCCACCAATCGCTGGGCGAGGTCGGGGTGCGGCGGGTTCTTCAGGATCGCGATGGGGTCCGGGTTAAACGATGTCTGCCCCTTCGGGCTCACGTACACCAGCGTATCCGGGTATTTGGCCATTCGGTTGATGCCGTAGAAGTCGATCAACGTCGTCACGGCGACTTCGCCTGAAAGGAGCGCTTCCGCCGCATCGCCGGTGCCGGAATAGAACCGCTTGGTGTTGCCGAGGATGCTGAGCAGCTTGGCCCATCCGGCCTGCCACGTGTCCCCGGACATGACGATCAACGCGTAGCTGGCAGTCGCCGATCCCGACTGTGTCGGGTCGGCGAGCCCGACCAAATTGAAGAAATGCGGTGCTCCCAGATCCTCCCAGCGCGCCGGCTCGGGCAATTTGAGGCGCTGCAGAAGCCGCTTGTTATAGAAGATACCGAAGGCGCTTACGGCCGAACCACACCACAAGCGCGCCTCATCGCACATGCGTACGCCCCCGAACACGGCCGGAATATTGTCGGTGACGTCGGCGGCGAGCTGCATCGGCTGCAAAATCCCTTCCTTGCCCATACGTTCGAAATTGTCGTCGCCGCCGCCCCAGACGACGTCGATGCCGGATCGGTCGCTGTTCTCATAGACGTTGCGCAGGTGGCTCAGGATCGCCGAGGAACTGCCGCCGACACTGCGCCACTCGATGTTCACACGCTCGCCATACTTGCGGGCGTGATGGAGCGAGAAGGCCGTCTCGTATTCGTTCTTGATGTCGACGTTGTGCGGACTGATGACGACGAGCTTGACCTCCGGCAACTTGGCGAGTGGTTTTCCATATTTCTGCGTTATTGCATCGACTTCGGGCACGCTACGGTCGGACGGCCGCGGTGATTCGCCGCACCCGAACGACAGGGCGCACATGGCGGTGATCAGTATCCAGCTTCTCACGGCAGCTCCCCATACCTGGGCATATGGAACTATTCACGCAACCGCACTCTATCGCCCGCTCGTCGCATCGTCAAACGACGTAGACCCTTCACGCAAGCCCCGCTGTTTTCTGCAGAATCCTGCCCTTGCGAAGGTCCGATGCTTTACCTAGAATTTCTGCACGAGCCTCATCCGTCGGTTTGTTCTGGCCGATGCAATTGGCCTTGACCCTTGCCAAGGTGGGACATATGACAAACAAGCCTGCAAAACTTCTCCTGGTAATAATCCTGTTCTTCATGGGATTATCCGGCATTGAGGCACAGAGCGATTTAAAGACTCCACGTATCGGCATCCTGATCCGGGAAGCCGACCAGTCTGATTCCGACTCCATCAACGGCTTCAGGGCGGGGCTTAAAGAGCTCGGTTATCAGGAGGGAAAAAACATCCTGATCGAAGTCCACAACGCCAGGGGTGAGCGGGGAGCCCTCCAGTCAGCGGCCACTGAACTGGCCAGGAACAAGACGGATCTGATCGTTACAATCGGGAGCTCAGCGACGGCGGCAGCTATGGCTGCCACAAAGGAGATCCCCGTTGTCTTTCGTCTCCTTCTTGACCCGGTGGCATTGGGTTATGTGAAGAGCATGGAACGTCCAGGGGGTAACGTGACCGGGGTGGCCGGTCTTTCCGTGCAGCAGGCCGAGACGAGATTGAAGATTTTTAAAGAGATCGTACCCACATTACGACGAGTACACATCTTTTACGACATTTATAACCCGATTTCGCGAGGGCATTTTGCCATTGCTGAAGTGGCGGCGACGCGTCTGGGACTCCACGTGGCAGGGCACCCGATCGGTAACGATAAGGAATTGAAGGACTCTATCAATCGCTTCAAGAAACAGGAAGGTGACGCCATCTACTACGATTCAGATGTATTGGTACCGAGTCAGACTGAAATTGTCTTCAGCGTAGCAAGGCAAAAGAAACTGCCCACAATGTTTGGTGGACCGGCTTGGGCGGCCAGAGGAAGCCTGGCCGGATATGGACCGAACTATTTTGAGATGGGGCGTCAGGCCGCCTCCCTCGTGGACAAGATACTTAAAGGGGCAAGGCCTGGGAATCTTCCCGTCGAGCGCGCCAAAAAGTTTGATCTGTTCATCAACCTTCGAACGGCCAGCATCATCGGGATCAAGGTTCCTCCGGAAGTGCTGAGCCGAGCGGATAATGTTATTCGCTAACCGACATCCGAGGTTAAGGCCCTGGCCTCATCCCATCAGGCCCAAATATCTCCAATAAGGAATACCCGCGAAGATGGCCAGAATATAGGCAACGGCGTAGAAGGGGTTGATGCGACACATGAGAGGGTAGGAAAATCCTTTCCCTTCAGTGGTGGAGTAGGCAAGGGTGTGCCAGTCCACCTGATACGGGAAGAACCAGATCTCTGACCCCATGAGGATAATCATGACTATGATCCAGGGGCTGACCCCCATTTGTTCGGACAACGGGACCATGGCAATGGTGAGCGCAACGACGGTAAGGCGGCTGGTGAATAACAACCTGAGAACGTAAGCAATCAGGGCAATGATGAGAAATGACAGGGCGGGCGTTTCCACGAATGGCAAGACAAGCGGGGAAAGGATGCCCACCATCCATACGTCGATTCTGGAATTCGCGAGTATGGTGGGGATACTGACCATGACACCCAGATAGATCAGCAACTCCCAATCGATCCCCTTTTTCAGCCGACCAAAGCCCAACACCCCGGTATTGATGAGGACGCAAAGCCCGATGAGGGCGATCCATGCACCGTCGATGCCGTGCAGGGAAATAGTGAGCCAACCCGCCACCATGAATAACAGCATTCCCAAGGTGATCCATTCGTCACGAGTCAGGGGTCCAAGGATCTCCAGTTGCGTGTCCACCATCTTGTATGAGACCAGCGACTTCGACTCGGGACGATAAAGAAAGTTGATGCTTATAAGCACAACGGCGATGACAACCAGGGTAGGAGGTAAAGTGGCGATGAACCAATACCCCCACGTAAACTGGGCCCGGGTATCCTCAGGAAGGAGTCCCCAGGCCAACAGGGTTGCAGTGGATCCGGTGAGGTAGAGAAAGCCAAGCTGCCCCAGCCCCAGGAAGCTCGCCGCAAAGAGACCCGTGGAAGCCCTGGAGGGGGTCTTGTAACCCAGACTCTCAGAAAGGTTAAATACCATCTGACTGACAATCGTGGTTCGGGCGCTTTGTTGCGGGATCAGTGCGGTGACGATGATTCCCATAAAGCCCAGCGCCATGGTTTGCCAGCGGTAAGTCAGCGGGACAAACTTGACCAGCTGTAAGGACAAACGATAAAACAGGCCGGAACCGGTCATGGCTGCCCCCAAACCCAATACGCCCAGGGTCATGAACCATGTAGTGCTGACAAACCCGCGTAGAGCGTTTTCCGGCGGGGCCAATCCGGTCACTATCAGCCCCAGGGGGAAAATAAGGGCGATACCGTAATCGGGGAAAACCCAGAACACCCAATATATCAGGGTCAACAAGAGCAGCCCCAGCTGCTTGGTGGCGGCCGGCTCCAGGCCGATATCAGGCGTCCAGAACCAGAGATATCCCCAGATCGCAAGACCCAAAACCCCTCCCAGCCACCGCTTCAGCAGCGGTCCACGGGAAAGGCGAGAGACCATTGAAACAAGAGTTGACCGGAGCGAGGCCTCTCTCGGGACGAGTTGAGGAGGCAAGAGCAGGCTCTCAGATGTCCCGCCATCCCACGAAAGCTCTCCGGATCCGGATTCTTGCTCCACCAGATTGAGGGCACTGCGTAAACAGTTGAGTGCCTGTGGGTAGTCATTCTTCCGGATCAAAACGTCAGCCGTGTCCCGATAGCGGGTTATGGTCTCAGCCGCCGCCCCACCTGATCCTCTTTGCGAGAGCACTTCTTTATAGCTTTGGATCGCCGCCCGATGGTCCCCCAGGTGGGCCAGGACAGTCGCCCTCAGGTGAACCAGGCGTAGATCAGAAAAAAAGTGGTCTGGGGAAAACCTTTCAAGAGCGCTCTTGAGAAAAGACGCGTGACTGTCAAGCAAATCATCTTTGTGGGCGATCAGGAGTCGAGCAGCCCCGGCCCAATCTTTTGCTGCCATGAAGTGGTGAATCGCCTGGTCCCAGGTCTGGAGAGCCTCAAATTGGCTGCCCAGTTGCGCGTGCAGTCGTTCCTTCGTTTCTTTCCCTTCCGTGGATTCCAGTTTATCCACCAGAAAATCCCTGAAAAAACCCTGCAGCTCGAATCTCCCATTTTCCAGACGGTGGATAAGGGGTAGCTGGGTTTTCTCCAGGTCATCCAGCAATCCGTGTGCGGCTTCAGATGGCACAAGGACTCCCACCGATTTCGGATCAATATTGGTCAGCAGTGATGCACGACGCAAGAAGTCCTGTTCTGCAGACGACCTTGAGCGGTAGAACTCTTCGGCGAGGGAATTGAAGGCGCCACGACCAATGGCATGCCGTTGTTCCAGGTTCGTGAGCCTTTTGCTGAGGACGGAACAGAATCGACGCAGCCACGTGGGATGTCTTTTGATCAACTCATCCCAGTCGTCCCGGCTAAGCCGCCACAGGGCGGTATCTTTGACAGCGACGATGGTCGCCGAGCGGGGTTCGTCAGACAGCAGGGCCATCTCCCCAAACCAATCCTGCGGTCCCAGAACTACGACGCCCTCCGGCCTCACCCCTTTGCTTCCCAGTACCACCTGAACGGCGCCCGATTGAATCAGGTAAAACGCATCCCCCTGGTCCCCCTGGGAGAAAACCGTTGCACCGGAGCTGAAGGAGATCTCCTCCAGTTTGCCGAGGATCTTGGCGATATCCTCGCGCGGTAATCCGGAGAACAGGGGAATGCTTCTTACGATGTCCGATAAATTAGCCACAAAATGGCAGTCGTGTCTGGAGCTGCACCGGCAGGTGGTTAGCTAGCGAATGACCCTATCCGCCCGGTTCAGCACTGATCGAGGAACTCGTATAGGAATTTCAAACACCATTTTTCACCCAACGGCACTCTATCGCCCCGGCTAGCGAACCGTCAACCGCGTGAAAACTCGCTCACGCCCCGCGGTCTTCCCCGCAATCTTGCGCTTCGCAGCGTCCGAGTTCCCCCCCATCCGCATCGAGGCGCCTGGCGCTGCCCGAGGACGTGAAGGCGAAGCTCCAGGCGGCTGCGCAGCGCTGATCCCGCGAATCTTCAGCGCAATGCCGCGAAGCTTCTGCGGGATCGCGCGAGCGCTTCAGGCGGTTGCGGCGACACCGGGCGAAGCGGCCGCGCGCAGGCCTTCCGCAAAGCGGC
>JBQTIO010000072.1:0-22686 GCA_052388075.1 Nitrospiraceae bacterium | reverse complement strand
GCGATGCAGCGGTTCGAACCCGCTCGGCGCCTCCACACCACCCGCCCTGCCTGTGCCTGTTAACTCGTGTGTTGTCGTATCACCATACAAGTTGACCCAACTGCGAGCCTCAACGGTGATGAGAAATCGGCAACTTGGTACGGGGGGAATTCCTTTCAGTAGGGGATACTCCAGTCACGGCCATACACTTGGACTGCTACAGACTTAGCGGGATTGTGATCATAATTGCACCCATCACGTCATTCTGTTTGAAGTTGTGTCTGGGGCTGTCCTGGTGTGCGTTGTGGCAGCCGATGCAGGCCTGAGAAACAGCCCTGTCGGCGTAAATGGCCATGAGATATGCATCCGGCCCGTTCATGATCACTTCAGTATAAGGACGATTCGGATTCTGCATGGTTTCCATAAGCCCCTTATGCTCGGCTTCTGTTTTTGGCCCATTCTGTTTGTTGATAGGCCAGAGGCCGATGAGCTTGTATCCGATCTTGGCTTTCGTATTCACTGCTATCCGAGCTGACTCCTGTAAAAACTGGGCTGGCAGGGGCAGTGCCTTTTCGGACTGCCAATTTTCCGAGGCGACGACGACACCCTTCGCCTGTAACCGTTCTACGACATGGACCGTGTAAAAAGTACGATTTGACTCGATCACGGCATGCAGCATGTCAGCCACTCTCTCTGCGGGGATTCCGCCGCAGTCCTTTCCCCCAGACGATGTTCCCCGATACATGAACACTAGGATAAGCAGTGCTACGGTTCCCAACACAAGGCCTTTCCTGATCATGATGCACCCTCCTTCTTTATGAGCACATGGATTTCTCGGATCATGTCCAATCTTGGATGCCCCCATTCTGGCCTGGCTGAACCACGGTCCTCTCAGACCCTGACCCAATCGCTTTTCCTTCGGTTTTTGAACGACTGGCACACAAGAGAAGACAGGCGAGGAGGAAGGGGAGATGTCTCATAGCGGCCTCAGCCAAAGACGTGGGACTGCCGAGTCTCATGTCCGTCGGACGGTAGCAGAAACCCAATACCGGGGCAAGTAGATAGCACATCATCTGTTAACTCTTCAGAAATTGACGGCGTGTGAGAGGGGTGTTACAATCGGGCAAATTTTTCTTGTGCCTCCACATCGGCTGCGCATCGTAGCCGTTCGATATAAACTGCAGCACCATAAGCGAGAATTCCAGGAAGGAGAGAGGGATGGCCGTACCGCTTTCCCAGATGTATACCGTGTCGAAGTATGTGCTCACCCAGAAGCTCAAGGGTGTGAAGCGATACCCCTTGGTGTTGATGCTGGAGCCCCTGTTCCGCTGCAACCTTGCCTGCGCCGGTTGCGGGAAGATTCAATACCCGGACCACGTCCTCGACAAACGGCTGACACCTGAACAGTGTTGGGCCGCCGCAGAGGAGTGCGGGGCTCCGATCGTGAGTATCCCGGGCGGGGAACCGCTCATTCACCCTGAAATCGCCAAGATCGTTCAGGGGCTGGTCGATCAGGAGCGGTACGTCTACCTCTGCACCAACGCGATTCTATTGGAACGCAAACTGGACGAATACCAGCCGTCCAAGTTTCTGACGTTCAGCATCCATATGGACGGGCTGAAGAACGAGCACGATCTGGCGGTCTGTCGAGACGGGGTCTACGACGTAGCGGTGAAAGCCATCAAAGCGGCGCTCAAACGCGGCCATCGCGTCACGACCAATACCACCCTGTTCGATGACGCCAATCCCGAGCGGGTGCGGAAGTTTTTCGATGAAATGATGGCGTTGGGGGTCGAGGGAATGATGATCTCGCCGGGGTATAGCTATCAGAAGGCGCCGGATCAGCAGCATTTCTTGAAGCGCGAACGGACGCGGGAACTCTTCTCCAAGATTCTCGGCAGTCCGAAACGGGGCTGGCAATTCAATCAGTCACCCTTGTTCCTCGACTTCCTGATGGGTCACCGCGAGTATCAGTGCACGCCCTGGGGTAATCCAACGTATAACGTGTTCGGCTGGCAGAAGCCCTGTTATCTGTTGCAGGAAGGCTATACGAAAACCTTTCGCGAACTGATGGAGTTGACGGCGTGGGACAATTACGGCACGGGCCGGAACGAAAAGTGCGCCGACTGCATGGTGCATTGCGGCTACGAAGCCTCGGCCGTCGAAGATACCTTCAGCACGGTTTCGGGATTTGCCCGGACGGCCAAGCTGACGCTGTTGCCGACCTCACGGTAGCCCCGTCAGGCGTCAAACGTCATTCGTCATTTACCCACGACGCCGGATTCCCAGGGGGTTCACGATTGACGGTTGACCTTTGACGATTGACGTTTCCTTTCAATGACCGACACCAAGAATCACACCGCGGGAGCTGCTGGTTCCCTCGAAGGGAAAGTGTTCAGGCCGAGGTGCGGGGAAGAAACGGCAGAAGCCGTCGAACTCGCGTTCGACTACCGGGGCGACGTGACGCTCTCATTGACGTCCGGCGAACTGATTGTCGGGTATCTGTTCAACCGCCTCGTGGCCGATCGGGATTCCTACATCGAGGTCTTTCCTGCTGACCAACCGGGCTTACGCCGAATTCCCTACGACGCCATCGCAACGGTCGCGTTTACCGGTGAAGACACGGCAAACGGGAGGTCTTGGGAAGCCTGGGTATCCAAGAAAGAATCCGAGCGTCGGGCTGAAGCGGAACAAGTCGAAGCGGATGCGCGCACACGCGGACATCTCTAGGTTTTCCTCCTGTTCGGTGGCAAGTCGCTGGTTCTAACCATCCCCCCATCGGTACCTGTCAGATACAGCCGAGTCGCAGGGAACAGCCACTATCTTTCTCTTGAATTGGCCCGGCTTGTCGTTGACAAACAGGGGGGGCTATGTTAGAAAAACGCGCCCTAAAGAGGCGGCGCTCGTCGTGGCGAGGTGTGCTTGTTGCGTGAAAGTCAAACCCGCAAGCGACCGGCGAGAATGCGATTCAGCTCGAAGCGCGGTAGACGGATCGGAGCAGCGCAGATCGCTGTTGCCGGCTGTGTCTTTATGAGTGCCGCGTTTCCGGCCCTGGTTTCAGCCACGCACGAAGCTGACCATCGCTTCACGGTTGAAGGGTATGTATGCGGGCCGGACGGAAAGGGAGTCGCTAACACCGAAGTTTTAGTCAAAGATACGAAGATCTCCTACGGGCAAGTTGTCAAAACCGACGGAGCTGGCTACTACAAAGCCACCTTTCACCTGCACAACGATAATCTAAGCGATCCGCTTCTCGTCGAGGCCAAGGGAGAGCAGCAGAACCATAGAATCAAGTTCGATCCTGAGGATCGGGAGTCAGAGCGAAAGACTCGGATCAACTTCGGATCCGGTTGTGATACGGACAGCCCTCCGACATGGCTCTGGTGGGGGATTGGGGCGCTTGCGGCGGCGGTTGGGGGAGTGGCGGGGTTGAAAGTTGTCCGGTCGCAGCGGAAACGGGAGCGGACCGGAGGAAAATCGCAGGGGAAGCGAAAGCAATAATCGGCGGTGGCGGTTTGTGGGGCAAGCGGGCACCTGCCGGATCGGTTGATGGGATGGGCCAGGGTCAGTGCGCGTGTCTGCTACAGATCGTCGTGGTTAGGGACGCTTTTTCTCGGGGTGCTGTCACCTCGGTGAAAGCGTTTTTTCGTCTTTGATTCTCCCTTGCTGAATGCTCCGGAGTTTGCTGCGGAGATGAAGGCAAGGAGGGTTATACAGGACACCCCGCAGCGTGCTGCGAGGAGCGTCATTCTAACAAGGAGCGAGGGATCGTTATGGACATGAAGCTGGTTCAAGTAGCATGCGTCATGAGCATCGGGTTACTAGTCGGCTGCGGCGGAGAAGGTGGTGGGGAAGGGCCAATCGTGCCGCCGCCTCCGGCTCCTGCGGAGTATGCGGACAAACATATGCCCGCCGACTGGTGGGCTGATGCGGCGAAAATGGAAGAAGGCCGTAAGCTCTTCATCGGTGAAACGAACATCGATGTCAATTGCGCCAGCTGCCATGGCAAGGACGGGAAGCCGGTGAAGGCGGGGGCCCGGGACTTCCGCAACGGCGAGCGCATGAAGCTGTATTCCGATGCGGTCTGGTTCTGGCGGATTTCCGAAGGCGTGCCCAACACCAAAATGAAGGCCTGGAAGAGCAAGCTCTCCGACGAGGATCGATGGAAACTGGTGCTCTATGAACGGAATTTCGCATTGGCCGGAAAGACCTGGGATGCGGGGAAGAGCCAATGGGTCGATGCCGGGAACATCGCAGTGGCCTCGTCTGACACGAAGTAACAGACACGGCGCACGCTTGCCGAAGGTTGATTGAGCGGAGGAGGGCAGCGGAACATCGTGAAACGAAGGCTGCGCAGTCTCATGACTCTCCTGGCGCTTGTGGCGCTGTTCGTCGGGGGAGCGTCGTATGCCCATGCGCAGGCTCCGGGCGCGCCTCCCATGGAGTTTCCCTACACGGGCAACCGGACCGCCGTGTGGATTGTCGCCCAACTCCATATTCTCTTTGCCGCGTTCATCCTGGGGGCTCCGATCTTCGTCGTCATTTCCGAATGGCTGGGGTATCGGAAACAGGACCCGCGATACGATCGTCTTGCCAAAGAGGTGACGAAAGTCACCATGATTCTCTACAGCATGACGGCCCTCACGGGCGGACTGTTCATCTTCGTCCTGCTCGCCACCTATCCACAGTTTACGACCTGGTTGATCAACCACTTTTTTATGGTGTTTGCCGTCCTCTATCCCTTGCTGTTTATCGGCGAAACGTTCGTGCTGTACATGTATTTCTATACCTGGGATGCCTGGAAGGGGGACAAGAAAGCCCGCCACATTGCATTGGGAGTGCTGCTGAATCTGATCGGGACCATTACCTTGTTCGTGATCGATGGTCCGACCTCCTTTATGAACTCGCCGGTCAAGGCCGAGGGTATCTCCCCCGCGGAATTTCTCGAGACCGCCACCCTCTGGGACAAGATGTACAACTATAGCTGGATGCCGCTGAACTTCCACCGGCTGGTGGGCAACGTGACGTTCGGCGGGTTCATCGCAGGCTTAATCGCCGCGTACATGTATATGGGCGCGACCAAAGATGAAGAGCGCTCGTATTACGATTGGATGGGATTCGTCGGGAATCTCATCGGGGTGGGTGCACTCCTGTTCCTCCCGTTCATGGGGTATCTCCTATCCTACGAACTCTGTGACTATGATGCCTCGATTTGTCCCTACATGATGGCGGACCAGCTCTCGATGTTCTTTGAAATGCAAGGCGCGATGATCGGGCTGATCTTCTTGGCCAGCAATTATTACATCTGGATGAGCATGAAGCGCATCCAAGGTGTCGAGAAGGTGCGCATGACGATACTGGCGCCGATCGTCATGGTCGCCCTGCCGGTGGTCATGACGAAAGTGATGACGGACTATCCTGTTCCGGATCCCAAGTCCCTGATGTTCTTGCTGCCGATGCTGTTGGCTCCTGTGATCTTAGGTCGATTTATTCCGCTCACCGTATCGGCCCGAACCATCATCAAGGTAGGATTCTTGATGATCGTCGTCGGCGACGCGATTTGGATGACCCCGCACGGGTTTGTTCCGACCGGCGCCAAGCTGGTAGCCGAGTTAGAACTGCCGTCCGATTGGAACTTCCTGGCCTTAATGCCGGCGAAAAACTCCGCCGCCTTTACCTTGGTGTTCGTCACCGTCGTCAACTACGTGATCTACAACCGCGCGATCAGTCAAGGCACGATTGTGTGGGGGCGGATCGATTTCGTCTCACAGTTCGTGTTGATCTTCTTGGCCTTCAGCGCCATTTGGACCATGGGCTTGATGGGGGCGGTTCGGTCTTTGCTGCGGAAGTACTTTCATACCTACAACTTGATGCCGGACTTTACAGCGGAGTCGTTTACGCCGACATTGTCCTACTCAGCCTGGTGGATTACCGGGATCACCGTCGTGTTCTTCTCGGTCGTGAGTTTTGCCATCTTCGTAACGTTGCGGGCGTCACATCCGAAAGACCATGCCCCTGAGGGAAGTCCGGTTCCCGCCGGAGCCAAGTAAGAATCGGCCTCATCCGGTTGATTCCAACATCGTGTGACGATAGCTTCTCAGGGCCGAGCGCGAGGAGTTCTTATGGGGAAAGCGATCTTCAAGATCATCATCGGCTTAGTGGTCGGCGCCGGTCTCTGGGGCGGGACGATGGCGTTGGAGTTCCCGCCGGTCTTCCGATGGATGTTCTTTGCATATGCGATTCTGGGAACCGTGGTGTTCCTTGTCTTGGACGCACCGAGTATGAAACCGCTCAGCGGGGTGAAAGCGCTCGGTGCCATTATCGTCTTCTATGTCGTCCTCTGCGTCGTCTACATTGCCGGCGCGTCCCTCTGGCCGCAGTACGATCCCGAGGACGAAAAGGGGAAGATCGAAAAGATTCTCAAGCCGAAGCGGGCGGCAACCGAGCAGGGGAAGGCCGACGAATTGATCGCTCGCGCCAAGGCTCTTGACGAGCAAGCCAAGGCTTTGGCCGAACGGATCAAGGCGTTGGGGGGTGACCAGGCCCCTGCTGCGCAGGCAGGAGGAAGCCCCGGTGCCGTGGCCTCAACGGGCGCTGCCGGCGACGTCCTCAAGATCGGCGAAGAACAGTGGCAGCTTCAGGAGTGTTACAACTGTCATAAGCTGAAGGGCGAGGGTGGGAAAAAGCGCGGGCCCGAGCTCGACAATATCGGGAGCTTGCTCAGCGTGGACGACATCAAGCTGAAGATCGTCGATCCGAAAAGCTGGATGGCCGAAGGGTTCGAAAAGGAGTTTGAGAAGGGCAAGATGCCGGACAAGTACAAGGATCTCATGGAGGACAATGACATCGTGGCGCTTGCGACCTGGCTGGGCACCTTCAAGGATCCCTCGGTGAATACGCCGAAGCCGATCAAGAAAAAGTAACCATGCAGCCGAAGTTGAAATCCAGAGTCCGGTGCACGGACCGCGAGATCGGTGAAGTGTCAAAGGTCATCGTCGATCCGCTCTCGCACGAGATCAGCCATATCGTCGTGTCCATGAACGGAAGCGGCGAGCGACAGGTGGCGATGGGTCACGTGCAGGTCGTCGCGGAGGATCTCGTCGAGCTGCGCGCGCCGTCCTCCGACATCGTGGCGTTGCCACCGTTCAAGCGCGACGACTATGTGACCACGCATGAGGTCGAAATTTCGCATCTCGAAGACCATCTTCATGTGACGCCGGGTGAAGTGTTGGTGCCGCTCCCGGCCCTCGAGAAGGACGTAAAACGTCGAACGTTCTTCATGAACTTCACGAATGCCATCGGCTTTTTGATCGGACTGCCGATTGCCTACCCAATCCTGCGCTACCTCATGAAGCCGATGTATCTGCCGTTCGACAATGCCTGGCTCAAGGTCGGGAATGTCGCCAAGATCAAGCAGGACGACATCGGGGTGCAGTTCGAGTACAAGAAAAAAATTAAAGAAGCCTACATGCCCGAATCTGAGGTCATGAAGAACATTTGGATTGTGAAAGCAACTCCCACGTTGCTCGAGAAAGTCTATCAGGGCAAGGATATCGAATTTCGCGATGTGTCAGGCAATGCCCTCTGGACGAACAAGAAAGAGATCCCCTACGTCGCGTTCTCCGGTAAGTGCCCTCATTTGGGATGCGGATACAAGTGGAGGAAGCACAAGACGCTGGGTCAGGTGTTTCTCTGTCCGTGCCATCTGAGCATCTTCGACGCGTCGGGAAAAGTCCTCGACGGTCCCGCCCCGCGCCCCCTCGATGTGCTGCCGATGAGGATGTCTGCGGACGGGGAAGTCGAAGTCATCGATATGGAGTTTAAGGCCGGAACCAGGTCCCAAGTCCGGATCATCTAATGGAACAGTCGTCCATCCCGAGCGCCCAACCCAGGGCCGCCGAACGATTCATCGCCTTCCTCGACGCGCGCGTCGGGTTGAAGGAGATGCAGGCCAAGATGCTCAACGAGCCGGTTCCCGGCGGCTCCCGTTGGGCCTATGTGTTCGGCTCCGTCCTCCTCTTCCTGTTCTTTATGCAGGCGGTGACGGGAATCCTGCTGATGTTCTACTACGTGCCGACCGCCGACCACGCCTACGCCAGCACGCAGTACATCATTCACGAAGTGGATTACGGATGGTTTCTGTTGGGCTATCACTTCTGGGGCTCGAGCGCCATGGCAGTCTGCGTGGTCGCCCACATGTCCCAGGTGTTCCTCTGGGGCGCCTATAAGCCGCCGCGCGAACTGCTCTGGATCGTGGGGCTGGCGCTCTTCTGCATCGTCATCGGGTTCGGTTTCACCGGCTATTTGCTCCCCTGGGACCAGCGCGCCTACTGGGCCACGACGGTGGGCGTCGAAATCTTGGACAAGACCCCCGTTCTCGGCGACTTCATGGCCCGTTTTCTGAAAGGTGGTCCGACGCCCGGCCAGTTGACGCTCAGCAGGTTTTTCGTCATTCACGTCATGATTCTTCCGGCAGCGCTGATGGCGCTGGCGGGGTTGCACCTGTTCCTGTTTCGAGTGGCTGCGCCGGCCGGTCCGTTCCGCGGGACGCCAGATGAGATCAAGGCCAAGACCGACTACTTCTTTCCGCGTCAGATCTGGAAAGACATCGTCGGGATGGCCGCCGTCTTTGCCAGTATCTGCGCGCTGACCTTCTGGGAGCCGGTGGTGCTGCTGGAAGAGGCGACTCCCGATCCGGGCGACTACCATCCGGAACCGGAATGGTACTTCCTCTTTTACTTCCAGTTGTTGCGATTGAAAATTTTTTCGGGAGAATTCGGACAGTTCCTGGGCGCCGTTGCTTTGCCGGCTGTGTTCATGGTATTGCTCGTGGCGCTTCCGTTCTTCGACAAGGATCCGGAGCGAAACATTTTCAAACGGCCGGTTGCCCTGATCAGTTGGATCGTCATCATGGTGATCATGGCCCTGTTCACTGTCTCGGCGGTTATTAACCGAGAGTTTCTTGATTGAGCGGGGCACCGCTCCACCGCGCACGAACCAACGATGGCCGACGAACGTGAATCGATGTCTCCGACGTCCATAGGGCTGGGGGTCCTGTGGCCCGCCTGTTGGACCGGACTTCCTATCAAGCTGGTGTTCGCCCTCTTGGCCATGGCGATGGGACTGATGCAGTTTGAAGGCAGGCTCGGCATCGCCTTCCTGATGTTGCTGGCCAGCCCGGTCACTGTCTTCGCTGCACCCATCATCTCGATGGCGTTCGACGCGCATTTCGGTGAAGGCATCGGAATGCCCCTTCTGTTTCTCCTCTCGATTCCCGTCGACATTTGGGCGCTCGGCGTCGTCAGCAGGACGTTTCTACTCGAACGGCTCAGAAAGGAACCCCCTGAAGGGCTGGGTCTAGCCCTATGGTGGAAGTCGGCTCTCGTCGGCGCATTCTTTATACCGGTGATGTGGTTCCTCGTCAGCACCGTCACCGAGGTCGCGATATCCACGTCGCGCTCGCTGGCGGAAATGGAAAGTTTGAGGTTGGTGTTCAATACGGGCCTCCCGATCGCAGAGAGAATCGGACTCGAGGTCACGGTCTGGGGCTCTGTCGCCTCCGCGGTCTTGATCGTGTTGCTGGTGATCGGAGTGTCCATCATCGGGCGGATCATCCGCCGTACCGCAGAAGCCGCCCGGCCCGCACCAGAAAATTATCAGGGGCTCATCACGCGCTGGGACCTCATGCGTGTTCCGACCGATCAAGGCTTGCTGCTGACCACGTTCACCGTGGCTGGAGTCGTCTTGTCTCTGCTCTTCTGGGCGGTGCTCCCCGTGACGACGCCGCATCCACACGAATGTTGCAAGAAGCCGGAAGCGAAAGTGCAGCCGCCGTTCAAACCCCTTGAAACGTTGAATCGAGACGAGCAGCTCATCGCGCGGCTGGCGGCGCAAGTTGATGTGCTGGAAGAGCAGAAGGCGGAAGCCGAGGCCGGGAAGGATAAAAAGGGCACGGGGAAAGTTCAGGGCGGACAGGAAGCGGCTCCCCCTGCCGGGACGAAACCGTAATTTGCCAGGTGATGAGGTGAGTGCCATGCAACGACGGAATGGATCGATTCAACGGATTTTCCAGGCCATCGATGGGCACGGCGGATGGCTCACGGGGCTGTTGCTGGTAGCGGGCTCGCTGATCCTGCCGTCGATCGGCATCGCAGCGGAAGGAACCACAGCGGGTCCGACCGAGTACCGTGATATTCCTTACATCGGCAGCCGCAATCTCGTGTGGATTGTCGCCCAGTTGCACCTCCTGCTCGCCGGTTTTGTCCTGGGCGTGCCGATCTTCGCCTGGCTGTGCGAAATCGTGGCCTGGAAGAGCGGCGAAAAACGCTACGACAAACTCGCCAAGGAATTCACCAAGCTCCTGACCTCAGCCTACGCGACCACTGCCTTGTTCGGCGGCATTCTTCTGTTCCTCCTGGTCGGCTTCTATCCCAAGCTGATGAACTATCTGACCGACATTTTCTTCCCGTCCTTTCTCGTCTACTGTCTGCTGTTCTTACTCGAAACCGTCACGCTCTATCTCTATTGGTATGGCTGGGATGTCATGCAGGAGGGGGGGAAAAAGACGTTCCATGTTTTTCTGGGTCTGTTACTGAACGTCTTTGCCTTTTTCATCATGGTCGTGCCCAACTCGTGGGCGACGTTCCAAGCCAGTCCGGTCGTGATTTCCGAGGGTACGGCCATTGAGCGTGCCTGGGTGGCAACCTGGAATCCGACCTGGTGGCCGGTCAATATCCATCGGCTCATCGCAAACGTGGTGCTCGGCGGCTACATCTGCGGTGCCTACGCCGGAATCCGGTACCTGTCGGCCAGGAATACGGAAGAGCGGGACCATTACGATTGGATGGGCTATGTCGGGAACTTCATCGGGGTGTTCGGGCTGCTGCCCCTGCCGTTTGCCGGGTACTGGCTCATGCGCGAAATTTACCAGTACAACCAACAGATGGGCATCACCCTGATGGGAGGCTTCCTGTCCTGGCTCTTCATCATCCAGGCCATGCTGATCGGTGTGCTGTTCCTCGGCTCGAACTACTATTTCTGGCTCGGGATTACCTATCGGATTCCTGGGTCGGAAATGAAATATCGACGACCGATGCTGTCGATGCTGATCATTTTGCTGCTGTGTCTCGGTGTCTGGATGACGCCGCACTCACTCGTGGCCAGCTTGGAAGAGGCTAGAAAGATGGGTGGCACGCACCACCCCTTGCTCGGCGTGTTCGGCGTCATGTCGGCAAAAATGACCGTCGCGAATCTGATGATCCTCGTGACCTTCATGAGCTTCATCATGTATTGGCGTGCGGGGAAGGTCGAGACAGCCGGATGGGCCAAGCTGGCGAGGGCAGCCATGGGTGCCGTGTTGGTGCTGGCTAGCATAGTCGTCATCATCCTGGGAGTATGGGGCTACTTTGTTCCGGCCATCATTCGCATCAACTATTTCTCTACATCGCAAGTGTTGATTGTCTTGTTCGTCATGGTGACGATCACTCCGTTGACCGCACTGCTCCTCAAGAGCGCCAGGACGACGACGGAGATGGTGTGGGGCCGCATGCCTCCGCGCGCGGGGTATGCACTGGTGCTCAATGCCGTCATGGTGATCCTCCTGATGACGTTGATGGGGTATGCCCGATCCTCGTCCCGCGTCCATTGGCACATCTATGGCGTGCTGCGCGATTCGTCGCCGTATGCGTTTTCTCCAGCTCTCGGCTATGCCGCCGTGCTCATGGCGCTGAATACGTTTGTCTTTTGCATGCTCGTGGCGTTCATCTTCTGGGTCGCAACGATGGGAGACAAGGCCAAGGCCGCTCACGGCGGATCCGGGAAGGGAGAGTTGCCGCACGGCATTCCGGCGATGGCTGGCGGCGCCCCGGATCACCAACAGCAGGCGTGACGGGAGTGGTGAGTGCTGAATTGTTAGTCGTGAGTTAGAAACTAAACACTGAAAACTAATAACTCAAAATTGAGGGTGTATGAGTGAAGTCGCGCAACTCCAATTGATCGGACTTTCCACCGTGGGGATCGGGATCGTGATCCTGCTCTTCATCAAAGCCCAGTTTGTGCGAGTCACAGGATTTGTCGCAATCGCGCTTGGACTTTTCTCCCTCACGGCGCTCTCGGTACCGCAGATGGCGTCGTTGCCGCCGGCCGAGGAAAAGTTTGATATCGCGACCGTCAAGACGCCGACCGACATGGCGGCCATCGGGCAGAAGATCTTTTTCAGCAAGGGCCAATGCGCCCTCTGTCATTCGATCGGCCCGAGCGAATCCGCTCGCTGCCCAGATTTGAAAGGCATCGGCGCCAAACTGAGCCGAGATTTCATCTTCGAAAGTCTGACACAGCCGCAGGCCTATATCTATCAGGACTACCGTCATGAAGGACTGCCGAAGGAGTACCCGGCCAAAATGCCGTACATCAACAAGGACCCGATCGGCCTGTCCAAGAACGAAATCTTGTCCGTCATCGCATTCCTGCAGCAGATGAGTGGGGAGCCGATTTCGGTCAGTCCGTCCGAACTCGACGTGCCGGGCCAGGCGCCTGCCGCCCCGGTGAAAGCGGCCGAATCTGTTCCGTTAGCCGTCGCACAAGCTCAGTGAGGAGGAACCTATGGGAGGCTCGTTGACCTGGCCGATCATTCTCATGGCAATTACCTATGCACTCCTGAAGCTGGTCGTGCCGAATATTCCCGGCTCGGCACCGCTTCCGTCCAGCCTCATCTTTCTGTACCTCATGCTGACGGCGTCCGGGATCGTGATCTTTGCCACGTTGAGCGGAGAGTCCAAGGACGCCTTCTGGGGTCCCATCCAGCGGTTCCTGACCGGAGAGAACATCGGCGGACTCCAAGTACTCCGCTACGGCATTCTCCTTTTGTTTCCGCTCATTGTGGGATGGCAGACTTACAGCAGCACGGCTCCGAGCGATCAGCCGCCGGCCGAGAGCAGAACGATTCATCCGGCGCCGCCAGGCGAATATACCGGCTTGTCCAATCCTGTCCCAAAAACGCCGGACAACATCATGCAGGGGAAGGGGTTCTATGCCGCTTTCTGTTCACCCTGTCATGGTGGCAATTTCGACGGCAAAGGTCCCGCGGCTCGCGGCTTCAATCCGCCGCCTGCCAATTTTTCAGATCCTACGACTATCGCCATGCTGCAGGAAAGTTATCTCTTCTGGCGCATCAAGAAGGGCGGCGTCGGCCTTCCGAACGAGGGCATGCCCTGGAAATCGGCGATGCCCCGTTGGGAGGTGGAATTGCCGGATGAATGGATTTGGAAGATCATTCTGGGCGAGTACGACGGAGCGCATCAATCTCCGCGAACCTGGGAATAGTGCAGTCGGACGGCTGGTGGCTGTCCAGTCGAATATTGAAAACGAGGCCAGCATGAAATCGGAGAATTTAATGGGGCAGTGGATTATGTGGGGAGGAGCGGCGGTGGTGACGGCTCTCATCCTCGGGGGAGCGAGCGTCAGCACGGCGCAGGAAAGCGTGACGGTGCGTGCGGCGAAGGTGGCCGGCGCTCTGCCTATCGATGATCCGAACGCGGCCGCCTGGAGCAGTGCGGTTCCTGCGACGTTTCCGATGTCGCCGCAAGTCCACTGGAAGGATCGCATTCTGGAAGCCACGGTCAAAGACGTGACTGTGCGTGCGTTGCACGACGGCACGCAAGTGGCATTCCTCCTGGAGTACGCTGATCCCACGCAAGATCCGGACGACGCAGCGGCGCTCGAGTTCATGGTGGGAGATAAGAAGGCACACTTCGCCCATGGACAGCCGATGGCGCAGGTCGAAGGTGGGCCGGTCAACATCTGGTTCTGGAAAAATAAAGCGGACAAGGCGGTCGATATGAGCGCCAAAGGCTTCGGCACCTTGAAGGCCCAGACGCATCAAGATGTGAAGGCCAAGGGCGCGTATTCGAACGGTACCTGGAAAGTCGTCTTCGCTCGCAACCTCTCGACCGAGCATCCCGATGAAGATACGCAGGTGACGCCGGGCGAGTTTATCAATATCGCCTTTGCCGTGTGGGATGGGGTGAAGGATGCAAGCGGTGAACTGCGTGAGAAGGGCTCGCAGAAGGCCGTGTCCTCCTGGTGGTATTTCAGGGCCGATCCCCCGGCGGATTATTCCGGATATATGTATGCGGCGATGGCCGTCGGGTTAGCCTTGGGATTTCAGTTCGTCCTAATCCGCAACCTCAAGAAAGGGCAGTGAGCATGAAGGGGGTAAGGCTGCAAGTCATGAGAGCGCTGACCGGCCTGTGTGGGGTGATGGCCATGTTTGCCTGGGGCTGCGCGAACGAACAGGAGAAAAAGGGGCAGGAACTCTATGCCCACTACTGCAGTCACTGTCACGGCGAAAGCGGCCGGCAGAACGAAGGTTTCAACTGGTCGTCGATGCCGGACCCCAAGCCGAAGGATCTGTCCAATAAGTCCGAGATGGCCACCTTCAAGGATGAGGACATCTTCAAGACCGTCTCGCGTGACATGTTGGACACGAGTGAAGAGGGTGGAGACGAGATCGGCGACGACGACTTCGCCGTGCCGACGATGCCGACGTTCAAGTACACGCTGTCCGAAGATGAAATCTGGGCGATTGTCGGCTATGTCCGGACCCTGCACGGCATGAAGCTGGAATATAAGGTTGAGGAACGAAAAACGCAGCTCGCTGAAGGGCTGAAAACGGCGCAGGCCAAATTCGATCAGGCGAAGCAGGCCTACGAGGCGGCGGAAAAGAAGGCCAACGATGAGGCGGAGCAGAAGAGCGAAAGGCTCAAGAAAGACGTGGAAGTCGACGAATCCTCCTATGCCGAGGAACAGGCTGCAATGGCCCAAGCCAAGAAGGAGCTTGATGCTGCCCAGGTGGCGCAGAACAACTTCTCCACGAGGCCCGGCAAGGGCGTCAGTATCCCCAGGCCCGATCTGACGGTGGCTCCGGCGCAGGCGACACAGCTGGCCGAACTTGGAAAGAGGTTCTACGAGAACAAGTATGGCTGCAACGGTTGCCACAGCCTCGCCGGAGAAGGCGGCAAGGTGGGCCCGGCACTCGATCGAGCAGGGTTCCGCCTTAACGGCACCTGGATCTATCGCTGGCTGAAAAGCCCACAAGCGATGAATGCCACGACCCGCATGCCGGCCCTAGGATTAAGTGATGCGGATGCTAAGGCGGTGACGATGTACGTGGGAACATTGCGCGCGCCGAAGGCCGAGCCGCAGCCGGACAAGCCAGGCGAATAGCAGGCACTAGGTCAGAACGCCCGCCAGAAGACCAGCAAGCACCACCGCGCCGACCCAGACGTGTGCGCGGAACATCCGGAACGCTTGGGAAGGATCGACCGGCCTTCGCAGTTGTCCGATCTGGACTGAGAAAAACAGGGCCAGGCCCAATAACGTTGCGTAGTAGGGCCATCCAATCCGAGCCAGCCACCCCGCTACGCTCAAGAGGACCAGCATCGCGCCGAAGGCTGTTCCAACTCCCAGGTGGATGGATGATCCGAAAAACAGGGCAGCGGATTTCACTCTGATGCGCTGGTCATCGTCCCGGTCCTGAATGGCATAAATCGTATCATACGCGACCGCCCAGGCGGCCGTTGCCCCGAAGAGACACCAGACCGGTGTATCGAGCCGTCCTCGCACGGCAGCCCAGGCGACGACGGTTCCCCATCCAAAGGCAAGTCCCAGCATGGTTTGGGGGATCGGGAGCCATCGCTTCGAAAACGGGTACAGGGCGGCAAGCAGGAGGGCGACGGGGGCGAGCCAGAAGACGAGAGGGTCGAGAAGGAAGAGGAGGCTGGCGGCCGTCAACAACAACAGCCCCAGGAGGACGAACGCATGGCGGCTGGCCAATTCTCCCGACGCCAGCGGGCGGTTCTTGGTCCTGGTGACCTGCCGATCGAACGAACGATCAGCCAGATCATTCAGGATGACTCCCGCGCTCCGCATCAAGAACGAACCTCCAATGAAGACCGCGAGGAGACGCAGAGAGGGCAGGCCGTGCGCAGCCAGTACGAGCGCCCATAAGGTCGGAAGCAGCAAGAGATAGGTGCCGGTTTGGTTCTGCAGCCGAATCAGCCTGGCGAGTGCGGACCAGGGAATGCCGGACGGTGCTGAGGGAGGCGGCGCAGAGGAGGTCGGCATGGGCGAGACGTTAGCCTAGGGTCCGAGGCTTGTCAATTCTGTGCGGTAGTTGTGCGCGCGACCACGATTTGGGTATAACCACCGTCTGCGGAGGTCTTGTCTCGTGCGAATGCCTTGTCTCGTGCGAATGCCTTGTTCCCGATCGAGCCAGCAGGTAGTCGTCTGCGCGATCGTCATCCTTGCGTTCCTGGGCAGCGGCTGTTCCCGGTTCAAACGCCAGGAGAGCGGATCGGCCAGTACCACATCCATCATTTCCCTAAGGCCGGCCCTGTGGTTTTCCCCGAGTCTCACCACCGCGGCGGCCCCCTACCTGGATGCTTGCGGTAAAGCGGCGTCAGTTCCCATTGGCGGCCCGCTCGTCGACGCGGTACCGAAGAAGCTCGGCCGGGTCCTCGCGGGCGCCACTCCCCAGTTTGGTGACGAGCAAACAATCGTCCTCGATGGGGTCATCGAAGTGGGGTTAGGGCTGAAACAGATCGATCTCACCATTCCTCGCCAAGTCAAGGGCACCTATCCCGTCACGGTCACGCTGGGCATGGAGTTGATGTTTCTTGCCGCGGACGGTGCGCTGCTTTTCAGCCAAAAGCTGGAGGGCGCCGGTCGTGGTGAGGTGGACGTCACCGATCAGTCCTGCGACGTGAGAGGATTGGAGCCCATTGTTTTGGAGGCTGTTGAACAGGTGACCGAGGCCATGGCTCGGCAGGTCGGTGAGTCCGTCCGGGTAAGAGAATATGCTGAGTTGCGAAAGACCTGGACCCCGACAATCCTGGGGGCAACCTTGCCTGCCGCAACACCTGCGGCCGGGGAACTACAAGGCGACGGGATCGCGCCGGCAGCAGAACAGACCACCGGCACCGACGCGGTGCAGCAGACGGCGGCGCTCAGCTTCCACGCCATCATTCGAGATGAGAATCATGACCAACTCTTGCAGGAGGATGAGGCCTTGACGATCGAAATCGAGGTGAAAAACGACGGTACGGCCGAGGCCAAAAGCGTGGAAGTGGTGGTCGGGGGCATGAACGAATTGACGGCGCATTTCCCGGCGGTCGTGCCGGTCGGGGATATTCGACCGGGAGAGATCAAGCGCACGTCTGTCACCAAACAGGTGACGGCCTTGAAGGAGGCGGTCCGCGGGGAACTGGTGCTGAGCTTGCGCAGTGCGACGCCGGTTGCATCGCTTCCGCCGGCCAAGAAATTTGCGCTCATGGTCAAGACGGAAAAGGCCGACACCGCTGCGGCTGTTCCCGATGTCGATCTCCTGCCGAAAGCAATGGGCGCGTTCAGACAATCAAAGGCCGTCGTGATCGCCATCGGCGTCGGACGGTTTCGCTCCGGGCAGGTGCCGTCGGTCAAGCACGCCGGCCACGATGCAGAGGTGATGGCCGAATACCTGCGCGAGATCGGCCACATTCCCGACGACCGGATTCGCGTGTTGCGCGATACCCACGCCTTGAAACAGGATCTGACCGAGACGTTTGATGAATGGCTTCCCCAGCGGACGGATGCCGCTACCGTTGTCTATGTGTTTTTCTCGGGACGCGCGTTGGTAGATGGAGGGACGGGAGCTGTGTCGCTCGTGCCGCATGATGGGACGACGGCCGCGCCGAACCGGCTCTACTCCGTGCGACAACTTCAGCAGTCGCTCTACCGGTTGCCGATTCACCGGGCGATCCTGATGTTTGATGTATCGCTGGACCCATCGCCCGGCGCCGATCCCGCCGCCACTCCGTCACCCAATTGGGAAACCGCTGGGGGCGAGCGAAAGGATCGGGTGATGTGGATGGTGGGAAACAGAGTCCTTCAGGAAGCACATGCCTATGAGCAGAGGAGGCACGGGCTGTTTACCTATCATCTGCTGAGAGGGTTGCAGGGTCTTGCCGATCTCGACCGAGACGGGACGGTCGTGGCGGGGGAACTCTGTCTCTACGCGCGAGGCGAGGTTGCCCGAATAGCCAAGGAACAATTCGGCAACGAACAGGATCCGCTCTGCATTCCCCCACCGGGTCAGGGCGCAATGGTCAGAATTCATCCGTTGGCAAAGGGGAACAACCCCAAGCCGGTCAGCACGGCCAAGAAGTCAGAGCCTGCCGCAGACACAACTCCCTCCGCCCCGAAACCCATGGATATCGGCGCCGGGCCGTAGCGTGGCGAAGACCCTCCGGTGAGCTACTCGTTCGTTGACAGTCGGTAGAGTGGCCGGTATCATGCCCGGCAGAAATCGCGAGCGAATGTAACAACGCCTGACTCCTTCTTCTGTTCACCTCGATGCCGGCGTAGCTCAGTTGGTAGAGCAGCGGTTTCGTAAACCGCAGGTCGTCCGTTCAATCCGGATCGCCGGCTCCATCACTTTCCACGGAATCTCAGGGACTTGCAAATTGCTACCGCCCTGTGGATCTAGTGGATAACCCCCTTCTGCTACCACTTTGCTGCCATGGGCCTGAGCCGAGACGTATTCCGTCTGCACTGAGTCCAGTCGATCCGACGCACCTCTCTTAGCGCGTCTCTTCTGGAGCAGCGTCAGGACGACGTCATGGATCAGAATGGTCCGGCGCTCCCATTTTTGGAACAGAACACTGGGACAATCTTCCGGAGCAGATCCACACTATCCCTTGCGAGATAAACCATCTTTTTCTCTCAGTTATGCCAAACTGGAAAATGTCATTGATAATGCTTCACAATTTGTGGCATATGTAACACGCTGTTGTAGAGGGTTGTTAGTCCTCCAAGGATGACTGGCAAAAAGATTTCCAGGGCTCCCGTTTTTTTCCGCAGGACACGATACAGATTGAAGGCCTCTAAAAGAGAAGGAAGGCGAAAATGGAACGAGGTACCCAACACACGCTGACGGTGACAACCAACGAGAAGGACGGGATCGCCTTCGTCAAAATGAAGGGTAGTCTAGCCTCCACGACGGCTGCGCAAGCCGAAGAGGAATTGAAAAAGATTGTGGATCGGGGGGCAACAAAGGTCGTTGTAAACCTAGCAGAACTGGACTATATCGCTAGCGCGGGACTGCGCGTGTTCCTGTTGGTGTCCCAGGCCCTTGCCAAGGTCAACGGCAGCCTCATGATTTCTGAATCCAAGGGGGTGGTATGGGACGTTATTGAGACGGGCATTGGTTACGGATTTGCTCCCTTGATTCGCCTGTTCAACACGGATCAGGAGGCCGTGGCTGCCTTCAAGAGTAAGTAAGAGATCCCCAGTCTTTGTGAATCCGTGACCCAAAAGCATCTAATTTCCATTTTGCTTTAAATGGGAATGACCTTCCTCCAGTCGTTAGGTCACCCTCTCAGTTAGTCATGCATACCAGCGGCGGAGTGATGGTATCGGGCGCTGGGGCTGATAGCCCAAGACCGTTTGGCCTGACCTGATTATAAATCCGCGCCAGGGTCCAACGAGTACTTGTACCTCATATAGCGTGGAGAAAGGTTTTCCATTGAGCATCTCAGCCTTCAAGCAGCCTCATTCTGCTCAAAGCCACTTTGGCCGGTGATGCGCGTTTCGCGTATGGGGACCCATTAACTCCAACTTACATCCATCCGATAACACTCCTAAAATGCACCCCCCCTGCGAGGCTCCGATGGGCTTTGCGATTCGTTCCTTCCAAGGCGTCCTTCGACAATCCGCCGCTCCATACAACCTGAGAGCCATCTCCATTTCCAAGAATACATACACCATGCACTGGAGTATGGGCCACCGGCCCCGGAAGCCCGCACATTCATTCACGAGGTGGCCTGATCATGTGGGGCAGGTCAACAACACCCTACTCGTCAACCATTCCAACGCACCCCCGAACTTGCCTGCCTGCCGACACTTAAGCGGGGGATCACCGTATACCGACAGCCGAAGCGTGCGAACCGGTCCCTCTCGGCTCGGGCCTGTTAGAGCGAAAGCGCCAACGAGCGAAAAAGGATCACGCGGATGAAACTCAAGCATATGTTCCCCATATTTATCATCGTTGCCATCGCGATGGCGAGTATCACGCTCTGGCTCATGCTTGCAAGACTCGCCGGCGCACTCGATGCGATCGCGGTGGTGGAGGAACGCCGCTCTGAGTCACTCACCCTGGCTGACGAATTGCTTCGATCGTCGAACGATCTGACGAGGTTCGCGAGACTGTATGCCCAATCAGGCGATTCGAGATTCTTGCTGTACTATCGGAAAGTGTTAGACATCCAGAACGGTTCTTTCTCGCGTCCAGAGAGATATGACGGGACCTTTTGGGATCGAGTCATTGGCGGGAACGTTCAGCTTCTAGACACAGGTACTGGACAGACCCTCTCGCTTCGGGACCGCATGCACCGGTTGGGGTTTAGCCAGAAAGAATTCGAGCTCCTTACAGACGTACAGTCGCGCTCTGAGGACCTGACCTCTATCGAAAACCTCGCCTTCAACGCTGTGAAGGGACGCTATTATGATCCCCTCACAAAGACCTACTCCCGTGAGGGCCCGCAAAACCTCAAATTGGCGCAATCGCTCCTCCTTGAACCTAAATATTTCAAGGGGAAGGCGTCCATTATGGAACTGATCGGGCAGTTCAAGGAGGAAGTGAATGCTCGGACGACGAAAGCGCTTGAAGTTGCCAGGATCGAGGCAAAAAAATTGCTCGTGAGAACGTTCACTGGAGGGGGCGTTCTTCTCGGTGGACTTCTCATCGTGTTCGGCATAGTAACCCATCGGAAAGTCCTTCAAAGGATTAGCGCTGTCGCAGTGGCAGCTGAGCAGGTTGCCGCGGGTAACCTCGAGGTTCGCAGCAGGGTTCGGGGCAAAGATGAACTTGGAATTCTCGGGGAGACGTTCGACCACATGATCTCACGGCTAACCGAATCGTTGACGCTGGTGGAGGCGGCCAAGGCTCGTATGGAAGAAGAGCTGAACGTGGGCCGGGATATTCAAATGAGTCTGCTCCCCCACAGGTTCCCGGCCTTCCCGGATCGGACGGAATTCGACCTCTTTGCTGTCCTCGAGCCAACACGAGAGACCGGGGGGGATCTCTACGATTTCTTCATGGTCGACGCACACCGGCTCGGTTTTGCGATCGGCGACGTGTCGGGGACGGGGGTGTCCGCCGCCCTGTTCATGGCCATGACCAAGATTGTGTTGAAAACACTCGCGGCTTACGATCCCTCGCCCGCGAGTATTGTCACCCATGTCAATGATGCTCTCAGTGCTGAAAACGACAACTGTATGTTTGTGACTCTGTACTTGGGCATCTTGAATCTCCACGATGGCACCCTCCTCACTACGAACGCGGGTCATTTCCCCCCTCTGCTGAAGCGACGGGGAGGGCAGTTCGAGTGGCTGAAGGCCCAAGACGGCCCATTGGTAGGCCCCATGCCCGGCATCACCTTCAAGGAGAGCAAGACTCAATTGGCACCGGGGGATGAGCTCTTCTTCTACACGGATGGGGTAACCGAGGCGGATAACGTCCGGCGTGAACTGTTCGGCAAGGACCGACTGAAGACGGTGCTCGACCAGTCTACGAGTGGGTCCGTGGTCGATCGTATCCGCGACGTCATGCAAGCGGTGAAGACCTTCGTCGGCGACGCCCCTCAGGCGGATGATATCACCATGTTGGCGCTCCGGTACAACGGTGTCGCCCCGTCCGATGCGGCTGCTCCGGTGTTTCGCCAGATGATGCCCAACCAGTTGATGGCCATTCCAGTCCTGCAGACGGCGTTTGAACACTATGTGGCCCAATGGGAACGAGCCAAGCCCCTTCTCCCCACGCTCAACATGGCGCTGGATGATTTATTGAGCAATGTCGTGCAGTATGGGTTCCCCAATGATCCGGAAGAGCACTCCATTAGGGTGGAAGGCGAGGTGCGCGGCGAGTACGTCATCCTGACCATTACGGATGATGGTGTTCCCTTCAATCCCTTAGCGGTGGCGGCACCGGATCTGTCGCTGCCGCACGACGAGCGTGATATCGGGGGCCTGGGCATTCACTTGGTCAGATCCATGTTTGACGAGTTGTCCTACCATCGCACCGTGGGACACAACGTCCTCACGATTAAAAAGAAGTTGGTATCCTGAAGGGTCGCCTTCCGCTATCGGCCCTGATAAGGGAGGGGGAAGGGGATCTCGACTTCTATAGGCACCCTCAACTATCACGCCACACCCATTGCAACGCTCACGAACTCTCCGCCAAAGGAATCCCAATGATCCACGAAATCCCGCAGGCGAGCCATAAATAGATCACGAGGCGATACTGTGCTATCCAAGGTTGAAGAGTCATGAAACCTAGTTCGTTGATCAGCCGACAGCAGGTCTAACGAACCTCGAATGAGAGGCTGAGCCTTCCTTTTTTCTCCGACGTCGCGCATTGGAGATCGATCTTCCAATTCTCTGCCGCGCCGGCCTTCGGAATCTGCCAAGCCCAGGCGGCTTGACCCTTTCTGTGGACCGTCTTGCCGGAGAGTTGAGCGCGCTGCGGCGGCTGCGATTCGGGCCAGGCACTGCCCAGACACATCGCTCCAGTCTCAGACTGAATGACCAATTCGGCCGTTTCCCCGGCCGACACAGGACTCTTGAGCACCACGACGTCGATGTCGAGATCCCTTGCGGTCGCAGGTGTCGTTCCGA
>JBQTIO010000071.1:0-4073 GCA_052388075.1 Nitrospiraceae bacterium | reverse complement strand
AGGAGTGGGTGGTGGCGTTTGAGAGCGACAAGCCGGAGGACTTTTTGGACCTGGTGATGGCGCTGCGGGAGACGGAGGGGTCGCGCTACACGTTGCGGGACACGCCGATCTTCACCTGTATCCGCCGCAGCCTCAAGGAAGCCCTCGAGACGCTCGGCGGCTGACAAGTCCTCTGGTTTGACAGCCTGATTCGTAAACGGCTTTCGGTCGCCTGGCCGAAAGCCGTTTTGCTTTGCGCCCCATGCCCCACACCGCTGATCTCCGCGCCGCGCTGTTGTCACTCCTGCTACCAGGACTGGGCCAGTTCAGGCAGGGACGACCATTCCAGGCTTTCGTCGCCTGCTTCACGGCGCTGCTCCCGCTTGCGGTCGCGATCTGGCTGGGTCAGATCGCCGGTCGGGCCGTCGAAGTCGTCGGCTTCATGGTTCTCGCGCTCCCCGGTTGGATCTTCCAGGGCTATGACGCTTACCTCGGAGCAAGCTCCGGTACTCCGGACTGGCTTCGCACCTGGCGCATCGTCTGGCAGCGGGGACACGACATCCGCTTCTTGGGTCTGCTCCTCGGCGTGAGCGCGCTCACTGATACCTGGATCATCCTGAACAATCTGGACTATCTGCTCCCTTTCTACTGCACGAAGCCGGATGGCATCCTCGGCTTCGTTACCAAAGCCGTATCCCCCGCACTTCACCTGGCGGTGGGATACGGTTTTATTCGGCTCCGCCGTTGGGCCCTTCTCCTTTATCTCATCTATGCGACCTACGGCTTTACCAACGGGATTGTGAACCTGTCTTGCTTTGGTCCCGGTCGCATCCGGAGCACACTGCTGATCGTCATTATCCTCTCAACCTTGTACATCCTTCGGCGACGCCGGGTGCTGCTTCAACAGCCGACGCCGACAGCGGCGGTCCGTCTTTGACAGCCGCGCGAGGCCTGTGTTACCTGTAAGCACTCAGGTTTGATAGGCGTAAACAGGTACCCCGATGGCTGACACCACCGCGCTCTACGCTCTCCGTTTTCCGGACGGGTCCGTGAGCCTGTACATCGACGAGCAATATGCCCAGGGTCGAGGCATCGATCCATCAATGCTCGTGCGGGTGGAAATTCCCCGGGAAATGTTCATTCACGGGACGGTGCAGCAAGTCCGGGAGTACGTGGCTCTCTTTCTCGAGACCGCTCAGCGGCAGACCGGCACAGCCTAGCCAAGGATCACATGTCGCCAGCAACGATGACTTCGCCCCTCACAGCCGACGTGGTGCAGGAGGTGGTTGCGAGCCTCCCGATTCAAGGCCGCATCATGCTCCGGCTGCTGCTGCTTCAGTACCTCGACGTCACACATGACGAAATCCTCTACATGGTCTCGGACCGCCCTGACCCCCGGTGCGTTTCCGGCAAGAAACCCATCACCACCATGACGCAGGAATCCATCGCCGCGATGATTAGTCGGCGGGATGAGTATCGCCGGCGCGCGCGCCTTCGCCGGGAGCGAACCTGGCTTCAGTGCACCGCACTCGCGAAACTCGCCCGCACAGCCGACACCATGGCCAAGCGTGCCGCTGTGCTGCTGGCCGCGCGTAGCGTTTCTGCCGGGACCATTGAGAACCTGGAAGCTCAGGCCCGTACGGCTGTTCCGATTCCAGCAATCCGAGTGCTGGAGGAGCGATGGGAGAAGGACGAGATCTCGGCAGAGGAGTTCCAAAAGTATCGCCTGGCCATTGAGTTACAGACGTTGCTACGATTCGCCGAGCGGTTCAGAAAACGGCTCGACCTGGCCGAGCAGGAGCGTCGCGCATCCGACCAGACGACACTGCTGGATCATGAGATTGCGCATATCTGGGGCATTCCGGCCGGTACGCTCGCGGCCCGCAAGGTGAAGTTTTTGTCTCAGTATCTGATGGCGCTCCAGGCGAAGTTGTCGGGAAGTCAATCCGGGCCCGACAGTCCTCCACCTCTCGATCTCTGGAAGGAAACGATGGCGGTGCTCGCCCGCACCCCGATCGAACGGTCGATCGTCACATACGACGGTCTCGAACGGACCGAGGCCGCGTTAATCGAGAAACTCACGACCTACGTCGCCCTCGGCATTCCTGAAGCAATCGAAGTCAAGTTTTGGAACTCGCTGGTCTACGGAGCCAGTTCGAACGCGATGCACAGCGAAACTACTCGCACGCTGTTCGGGCTGCAACGACTGGTCGCGATACAGAATGACGCCGACACGAGCGTGGAAGCCGTCGACCAAGAACTTCTCAAACGAACGACTCCGATTCCGAAAGAGCCGACTGGAGTGCTCCAACTCGAAACCGGTGTCGGGACGACTGAATTGACCGATCTACAAAAACAGATCCTGCACAACTTTGTCGGTGAGGATATCAGCGGACGGGCTTCGGACAAGTGGTAAGCCGGTCTATTCTTGCAGATAGGAGCAAGTTCGGTATAATGGCAATGGAATCATGCTGAGACCAGCTGTTGCCCAGTCCCGCTCCCGCATGTGTGCCATCACTCGTTCCCTTCTCCTCGGCCTAGGCCTCTCCGCGCTGCTCAGTCCAGTGTCGCCTGCACTGGCCGGAGGACTGATTGAAATTGCCGAGCTCCTTGCGCACCCAGAACAGTATGACCATCAAGATGTCCTCGTTACCGGAAAGGTCATGAATGTGCAACTGGCGACGAATCGCCAGGGCCAGCCGGCCTACGGGTTCCTGCTCCAGGACCAGGCCGGCACCTTGAAAGTGATCAGCCTCGGCCACGTGGAAGTCCGTGAAGGCGACCAGGTGATCGTCGAGGGCGTGTTCAGCCGTCTGCGCCAGGTTGGCCGCACCATCGTGTATAACGAGATCAAAGCCCTCTCCGTGAAACCCTTGAATCGCTTGAACCCCGACCTCGTCGGCTGACCCCCATCATCGCGGCTCGCGCCCAGCGCATGTGCACACACCTGGCTGACAGTTGCTTTTCCGCCGGGATCCGATAACAATGATCCCAACGATGCGACAGGCTCTTGTATCGTTCGGGCTCAGCGGAATGTTGTGGCTGGTTGGTTGCGTCACGCCGGCACAGGTGGGCGAGTATCCAAATCAACAGAAAATGGTAGGCAAGCCCAAGGCGGAGATCCTCGCTTGTGCCGGCATGCCCAAAAAAGAGATGAGGGAGGGCAAGCTCACCCTCCTCCGATACTATCGTGAGGCGCCGATCCTCGAGGAATCTCAGCCTATAGGCAAAGGCAGTGTCTCGACCATTCGTCATGGGTGCTGGGCCACAGTTGTGCTGACCGACGATCAGGTCGTGGACGTCCGTTACCGCTTCGTTCCGCCGACCTTCGACGCCTCGAACGATTGCGAAGAAATTTTCGAACCCTGCCTCGAGTAACATCCTCTGATCCGGAACCACGGTTCTCCCCTTTCTGCCTAGCCAATCGTCAGCGATCGTGATACTCCTCCACCTATGACGGTGCAGCATCACGGTTCGATGACGTTCCTGACTGGGATGATTGCCGTCCTCTTCGTCGTCTGGTCCAGCCCGGCGCTGGCGCTGGAGAAATATGGCCGCCCCCTGCCCTCCCTTGATGCAGCGGATGAGAACGGACGAGAGGCCGAGGAAAGTCTTTTCGCCGGCTACTTCCTCACCGGTGTGTTTGCATCCAATCCGACCTTCGCCGCCAGGCCCGACAACACCGGCCTCGTCGGGCTGCGGCACATGCTGCATCTGGAAACCGATCTCTACAAGCAATATGTGACGTTCTACACAGACCAGAACTTTTTCTCCGATCGGACGAACGGATGGATCGAATTGAGCGAATGGGACGGCACCTACGCCCTGAGCGGCGTGGCGGGCTACTTCAGCTGGCGTCTGCAATATGAGCGCGACGCGCCGCTCGACCGAAACGGCATCAAGCAGGCTTATGCCGACGCACTGGTAACGGCAAAGTTCCAGGCGGTGCAGGACCTCGCTGGATGGCGGCGTCTCCTGCCGAACCAGAACCTGACGGCCTATGCCGGGGCCGGCTGGCTCTTTCACAACAGCAATTATTTTGCGAGGCCGGACAATACCGGGCGCGCGCTCTTACGGTACGTGGCGCACGTCGA
>JBQTIO010000070.1:0-49946 GCA_052388075.1 Nitrospiraceae bacterium | reverse complement strand
AACGAGCGGCATGCGAAGAGCGGGATCACCGCGCCACTGCCGGAGATCGAAACGTTTCCGAACCAGTACAAGGGGTATGAAATCACCATTGAGATCCCCGAATACACAGCCATCTGTCCGAAGACCAACCTGCCGGACTTTGGCACGATCACGCTGCACTACATGCCCGACAAGGAATGCCTTGAACTCAAGTCGCTCAAAATGTATGTTCACGCCTACCGCAACCTCGGCATCTTCTATGAGAACGCCGTCAACCGGATTCTGCATGATGTGGTGCAGGCCTGCCTGCCGGTCTGGGCAAAAGTGACCGGAACATTTTCCGCCCGCGGCGGCCTGTCGAGTAAGATCGAAGCCCGGTACCCCTAAGAACCGCCATACGTCACTCGAGTCGGAGTAGACCTCTTCTGTTCTTCCAAAGTGACGAGTGAGCGATGACGAGTGACGCCCCTTTTTCATGGCCACTTACGCAATCGGCGACATTCAAGGCTGCTGGACGCAGCTGGCTCAGCTGATCGAGCGACTCCGCTTCAATCCCCAATCGGATCGGCTCTGGTTTGTCGGCGACCTGGTCAATCGTGGACCAAATTCACTTGACGTGCTCCGTTTCGTTCGGGATCTCGGAGAATCCGCCCGCGTGGTCCTCGGCAACCACGACCTCTTTCTGTTGGCCGTGTCGGAAGGGGTCATCCCTCTCCGGGCTAAAGACACGATTCGCGACGTGCTGGGGGCAGATGATCGGCAGGACCTACTCGCGTGGCTCAGGCGCCAGCCGCTGCACCATCGGGAGCGCTCGTATTTGATGGTCCATGCAGGTCTGCTGCCCCAATGGACAACCGATGAAGCTTCGCAACTGGCTGGTGAAGTTGAGGCCGCGCTCACGGGAGACGGCTACAAGACCTTCCTGCAGGCCCTGTTTCACGACCCAGTCACGACCTGGACCCCGACGTTGCAGGGGCCGACGAGACTCGCCGCCATCGCGCGGGTGTTCACGAGACTCCGCATCTGTACGGCGGCCGGTGAGACCTCGCCTTTTTCTGGTCCGCCGGACGAAGCGCCAGCCGGCTATCTCCCCTGGTTTCGAATTCCCGATCGCCGGAATACCGATGCGACCATCATCACGGGACACTGGGCTGCGCTCGGGTTGCATCTCGAGTCCAACCTCCTCGCCATCGATAGCGGCTGTGTCTGGGGACGACAGTTGACGGCGGTTCGCCTGGAAGATCGTGCAATCTTTCAGGTCGATCACGTCAGATGAGGGGAGGGGATGGGGCCGAGAAGTTGCTAGTGGTAGGACTCGGAGTCAGACGGAAATTTCCCCTGCGCGACCTCTTCCTTGTAGCGACGAAGCGCCTGGAGCGCATCCGCTTTCAGATGCGCGTAGGGTTTGACGAACTTCGGCACGAAGTCGTCAAAGAGCCCGAGGAGATCGTAGAGCACCAGCACCTGCCCGTCGCAATGTGGACCGGCACCGATCCCGATGGTGGGAATTGAAACAGTCTCCGTAATCTTCTTGGCCAAGGCGGTCGGGATGGCCTCCAGCACGATCGCGAATGCCCCGGAACTTTCAAGCGATTTGGCATCCCTGAGCAGCGTGGCAGCCTGATCCTTCACCTTACCCTGCACTCTGTAGCCCCCCAGCGCATGGACCGATTGAGGCGTCATACCCAAGTGGCCCATGACGGGAATTCCGATGCTGGCAATGGCTTTCACGCAGTTTACCATGACCGCGCCGCCTTCCAGCTTCACGGCTGCGGCTCCGGCCTGCAGAAACCGACCGGCATTGCGCACTGCTTCTTCCGTACTCGCCTGATAGGACATGAACGGCATGTCGCCGATTACGAGCGCCTGCTGCGCCGCGCCGGCGACCAGTTTTGTATGGTAGAGCATCTCGTCCATGGTCACGGAGAGCGTATTGGGCTTCCCCTGCACGACGACCCCGAGGGAATCTCCGACCAGGATCGCCCCGATCCCGGCCTGTTCGACAATGCGCGTGAAGAGGGCGTCGTAGGCGGTGACTACAATCACCTTTTTCTTCTCCCGCTTGTACCGCTGGAGGTCAGGAACGGTCATTATCCCAGCTGAGCCTTCGTCAGAATTTCACCCAGTCGATGGATCCCTTTGATCGCCATGATATGCACGCCATCGCAGTAGGGGCGCACGGCGTTGATAGTCCCTACGGCGATGTCGACCCCGACGTCTTCCGCCTTATCGCCGGCCGCCTTGAGCTCCTCGATCATTTCTTTGGGAACCGACATGCCGGGGATATTCGCATTCATGAACTCCGCCATTTTGGCGTTGCGGAGCAACAGGATTCCAGCCAACACCTTGACCTTGAACGGACGCACCGCCTTCATGAAGCTCGCAAAGAGCTCCGGATGGTAGACCGCCTGCGTCTGAAAAAATCGCGCCCCGGCCTTCACCTTCACTTCAAACTTCGCCAGCACTGGCCCTAGGAGATCGGCTTCGGGTGTCACAGCGGCGCCGATTGAGAATGCCGTCGAGCCGTCCAGCTTGTTGCCCGCCATATCCCGCCCATTGTTCAGCCCCTGCACGAGCTGCATCACCTGAACCGAATCAAGATCGTACACCGGCTTGGCTTCTTTATGATCGCCGACCGTGGGGTAATCGCCGGTGAGGCAGAGGATATTGCGGATGCCCAGCATATGGGCGCCCAGCAGATCCGACTGTATCGCGATCCGGTTTCGATCGCGACAGGTCAGCTGCATCACGGGATCATGCCCCATCTCGTACAGGAGGCGGCAGACCGGAAGGGATCCTGCTCGCACCACCGCGGCGGTATTGTCGGTGACGTTCACTCCGTGCACCCGCCCAACCAGCTGTTTGGCGTTGTCCAGCACGGAAGAGATATTGGTCCCTTTGGGAGGATTGTACTCGATCGTCACCGCAAAGGTACCTTGATCGAGGACATCCTTGAGACGCCGCGGCTCCTTACTCATGCACCATCCTCAGGTTACTCATTCCTCTTCTCACTCCTCTAAAGGCTAGACAGGATGCTTCAAACTGCGCGCATCCAACGAGGGCTTTCCGAAGCCGCGCGTTGGGCGAGCACTGAAGTATCCTGTCTCGCCTTCATCTCACTTCATGCCTGCCGCCCGTTTGGCAGACTCCACCGTGTTCTCGAGCAGCATTGCGATCGTCATCGGACCGACTCCGCCTGGCACAGGGCTAATCCAGCCGGCTTTCTGGCTGACCGCATCAAAATCGACGTCGCCGCACAGTTTGCCGTCTGGTAATTTGTTGGTGCCGACATCGATGACGACCGCGCCTTCCCGCACCATATCGGCCGTCACAAACTTGGCCTTTCCGATCGCCACGAGCAACAGTTCCGCTTCGCGGCAAACCGCCGGCAGGTCCTTCGTCTTCGAATGGCAGATTGTCACCGTGGCGTTTCGCTGCAAGAGCATCAGCGCCAGCGGCTTGCCCACGATATTGCTCCGCCCCAACACCACGGCGCGCTTCCCTTCAATGGTCACCCCGGCAGACTCGATCATCTTGATGACCCCCTTCGGTGTGCAGGCCTCGAAGACGGGATGGCCTTCGACCAGCCGACCGAAGTTGTAGGGATGAAACCCGTCCGCGTCCTTTGAGGGAGAAACCGCCTCCAGGATGACCTTGCTATCGATGTGTTTCGGCAGGGGGAGTTGCACCAGGATGCCATGAATGCTTGGATCGGCATTCTTCTTCTCGATCAAGGCCAGCAGGTCGGCCTGCGTCGTGCTGGCTGGCAGTTTGTGGTCATCGACATAAATCCCGGCCATTTCACCGGCTTTCTGTTTGTTTCTGACATAAACGTGCGATGCAGGATCGTCGCCGACCAGGATAGTCGCGAGACCCGGCTTGATACCCGTTTGTGCCAAGAGCTCCGCCGACTCCTTCGCCAACCGGTCACGTACTCGTTGAGCCAACGCCTTCCCGTCGATCAATCGTGCCGCCACAATACTCCTCCCATTTCTTGTGTTCGCTGAGCGAAACGAGGGGGCACCTTAGCAGGGCAATTTTGTGCAAGTCAACGCTCCTGTGACCATGCTTCACCCCTCACCCTGCACCGTCGTTCCTTGACAGCTTCTTCATGCGTTGGCTACGATGCCGGTCGTACCTTTCACCTCGTGAACCGACCTTGATCACCCTATCATTTCGATGTCACTCCCTGCGGCCGATGCTCTGGACCCTGCTGCTCTCGGCTTTCGGGCTCGGTCTCGTGTTACCCGGCGAAGCCGCTCAAATTACCGGGCTGGAATCCCCCAATAGTTTCGTCGGCGATCCGGAAGGAAAAGCCTATTTCATTTCCAACATCAATGGAGAGCCGGAGGCGAGAGACAACAACGGCTTCATCACAAGACTGGACACCGACGGCAAGGTCACCAGCCTCAAGTTTATCCAAGGCGGTGAGGCGGGTGTTTCGCTCCACGCCCCCAAGGGCTTGGCTCTCCTGGGACAGATCCTCTACATCGCGGACCTGGACCAGCTGAAGGGCTTCGACAAGACCACAGGCAAACTGCTGTTGACGGTGTCGTTCCCCGCGCCGGCATCGCATGGAACCGTCTCGTTGACCGATGTCGCAGCCACGCCAGGCGGCCTGTTGTACGTCTCAGATCAAGCAGCCAACAGGATCTACCGCGTCGATCCCGCAGCCAACCATCGGGTCAACCTTCTGATTCACGACGACCGGCTGGCGGGACCGGCCGGCGTCGCCGTTCACCCCAGATCGAATCACCTCATTGTCGTGAGCTGGGACAAAGGAAGGATCCTGGAAGTGACTCCGGACGGACAGCTGGCGGAAATGGAGTCGAACGGCTTCTTCACCGGTCGCTTCAAAAACCTAAGCGGGGTGGAGTTCGACCGATGGGGGAATATGTACGTCTCGGACTTCACGAAGGGGAAAATCTGGCGCATGACCCGGGATCGCCGATTCCAGGTCATCGCCGAATACCTCCCCTCGCCGGCCGATATCGGCATCGATCGCGCGAACAATCTGATCCTCGTGCCCTATCACTACGCCCATGCGGCCGAGATAAACGGGATCGAGACCCCGTCAGATGGCAAGGCCAGGAACGAGAAGCGTACGCTCGCGGACTACGGATTCATTCCGCCACCGTCAAGGTCCGCACCGGAAGGGGCTTCGAAGAAGTGAGTCTCTGCGTCTATTGCAAACAACGCAAGGGCAAGCGGCCCTGCCCGGCCCTCAGCGGGATGATTTGCAGCCATTGCTGTGGAGAACATCGAGCCGTCCGCCTGTCATGCCCGAGTAATTGCGTGTACCTCGACAGCGGGAGCGACTATCAGCAGAAACGGCTCGGTGAGGTGTTTATGCCGGGTCGGCGGGACTTTTATCGGGAGTTGGAAGAATCAGGCGGCAACCAGGCCGCAAGGTTGTTCAACTTGATCGAGGCCGTCACGTTCAGCTACTTCGAAGGGCGCCACGACGGGCAGGATGCCGAAGTCGTGGCAGCCCTTCAAGCCCTTCGTCGCGCACTCAGCCCCCTACACGTACCCTCAGCCCCTACGACGGTGTTTGCGGAATACCTGACAAAGGAGTACGAGACGTTCAGGAAACGGAACCCCGACCAGATCGCCGATACGTCAAACGGACCGGAGATTTTGGACCGCGTCATCCGGTTTGTCTCCGCCTTTTCGGGGAAGGATTTGCAGTCCCGACGGTTTCTCGGAGGACTCATCGGTTACGTCAAGACGTATCACCCCCGTCTCGCCGAGTTCCTCCGGAAGAAGCGCGAACCGGGACACATCGTTCTGCCGGGACAATCCCTCATGCCCCCCATACCCGAAGCCCATGTTCACGGTCCGGACTGCGAACACCCTCGCGCCTGACCGTTCGATTCTGTTCGCACTCGATTGTTCAGGCCACGGAGGTGATCGTCATTCTCCGCAGCATCTGCTCGACATGACTCGCGATGCGATAATCCGCTTCGTTCGAGAGGGACACGATCTGGACTCCAAATTCTCGCTCACTGGTCCATCGCACGATGGCCTGATCGATGTCGACACTGCCTTCCTGATCCGGCAGCCAGAGCCGCAATAGCAGGATTGTATTGCGGGGGAGGCCCGACTGCCCCTCGATTCTAAGCCCGTTCAGCGATACGTCGCGCACCACTCCCTGACGAAACGAACTGCAGGTCAGGTATAACCCGGTGCAATGGGTTGCAACCCGCCGATACATGCGGCGTGTGGCCGAAGCGCTCACAAGGCACCCCCTTGAGAGTACGAATGCAGTGGCTCAAGGATAGTCGACCGGAGCGCTGGACGAAATCCCTCAAAAGCCACCCCTCGAAAGGAGGGAGCCTTTCTGAAACCCGATGAGATTCAAGGTGTTGTCAATCGCCAAGTCGAGAACAGGGACGGTCAGCGCCAGAAAAATTGGGGAGAATTTCGAGAGAGACCACCAGGTCGGCCCTGGCCTCAAGGACGACAGGCGGAGGGTACCAATGCTTACTCATGGTCCGAACGCTCGAGACTTTCCATTGAACCACCAATGCCGGGCCTGCGTTCCGGACGGAGCACAACGATATACAGGCACAACGGACTACTCGACGATCGTGACTGTCATCTCTACCCGCTCAAGTGGATTCTGACATGGCCCTTTGCCTGCTGGCGTTGGAATCGGTTGCCCTTTGGGGTCAGCTGTCAAGCACTCGACTCGAGGCAGGTTCGCAATCTTGTCCGCCACGCCGAGCCCCTTCGTCACCTCGCCAAACGCCGTGTATTTCCGGTCGAGATGCCGCGAGTCCTCTACCACGATGAAAAACTGCGAGCCGGCCGTATCCGGTTCGACCCCCCGGGCCATGGAAACGATGCCTCGCTTGTGGGGAATTTCGTTAAACTCTGCTTTGATGGTGTATCCAGGACCACCCTGCCCATAACTGTCTTTTTTGAGCGAGTCTTTTGTATTGGGATCACCACCCTGAATCATGAAACCGGGAATCACGCGATGGAATATCGTTCCGTTGTAGGACCCTTCCTTCGCCAGCTTGATGAAATTCTCCACGTGCTTCGGTGCCACCTCAGGAAAGAACTTCACTTCCATGTCGCCGAATTTGGTCTTGATCGTCGCTCGTGGCCCTTTGGGCGCTTCAGACTGCTGAGCCGTCGCCTTATCCGCAGCTGCAACCAGTGCGGCGCTCGGGAAAGACAACAACGTTCCCGTCAGCACAATCGCAAGCATGATCGGTCCCGTTCGCTCCTGCATTGTCAACCTCCCTTACTCCCCGCCTTTGAAACCGCTCGGCCCGCTTTCCACACCCTAACGGCCTTGGCGTTCGGCCTGTTCCAAGGCGCGCTGCGCCGCCGCCTGTTCCGCTTCCTTCTTGCTCTGACCCCGGCCGAGTCCCACGACCTTGTCACCCACCAACACTTCAACTTCAAACAGTTTTTGATGATCCGGCCCGGCTTCGCGCACGGTGACATATCGGGGCAGCATGTCGTACCATTTCTGACACCACTCCTGGAACCTCGTCTTGTAGTCGTCCCCTCCGGGTTTCGTCTGCAAAGTTTCAACTTGACGCAATTCCTCCGCCAGCGTCTCAAGGGTAAATGCACGGCCAGCTTCAAGACCTCCATCAAGATACACCGCGGCAATCACGGCCTCCAGTGCATCAGCGAGCAAGGAGGTTTTCTCACGCCCCTTCGAGAGTTCTTCACCACGCCCGAGCTTCAGGCGAGCCCCGAGACCCAGCCGCCTGGCAGCGCTGGCCAAGGAAGGTTCGCTCACGAGTTTGGCCTTGAGCTTCGAGAGGGCACCTTCACTCAGCCGGCTGTACCGAAGCGCTAGATACTCACTGATGACGAGCGACAGGACCGCGTCTCCCAGGAATTCCAGACGCTCGTTATGTTTGGTATCCGGGCTCTTGCGTTCATTCACGTAGGATTTATGCGTGAGCGCTTCATCGAGAAGAGCCCGATCAACAAATTGATACCTGAGCGGGGCGGGAGAGGAGTCGGCCGGGATAGCCGGTGTCATCGTCGCGAACGCGCTAGACATCCACACGCTTGAAGATCAAGCAGGCATTGACGCCGCCAAACCCGAAGGAGTTAGACAGGGCCACATTGACGGCCACCGGCCTGGCCTTGTTGGGAACATAATCCAAATCACAAACCGGGTCCGCATGCTCAAGATTGATCGTCGGAGGCAGTACACCGTGGAACAGCGCCAGAATGCTGAACACGGCTTCGATTCCACCGGCCGCGCCGAGCAAATGTCCCGTCATGGACTTCGTCGAGCTGACCGGGATATGGAAGGCTTGGTTGCCGAATACCTTCTTGATCGCGCGGGTTTCCACGGCATCGGCCATCGTGGACGTACCGTGGGCATTGATATATCCGATCTGATTTTTTCCAACCCCGGCATCGTTGAGAGCCAGCTCCATGCAACGGACAGCCCCCTCGCCTTCTTCAGGCGGCGCAGTAATGTGATAGGCATCACTGTTCATCCCGTACCCGATCAGCTCAGCATAGATTCTTGCGCCACGGCGACGAGCGTGCTCCAGTTCCTCAATCACCACCACACCGGCCCCTTCGCCCAGCACAAATCCATCCCGATCCTTGTCAAACGGTCGGCTCGCTCTCGTCGGTTCATCGTTCCTGAACGACAATGCTTTTGCCGCGGCGAAGCCCGCGACACCCAGCGGCGTAACCGCCGCCTCGGCACCGCCCGCGACCATGACGTCGGCATCACCCCGTTGAATCAGACGATAGGAATCTCCGATGCAATGGTTTCCGGTGGCACAAGCCGTCACGGCACAGGAGTTGGGTCCCTTGGCTCCGATCCGGATCGCCACCTGACCAGAAGCCAAATTGATGATCGTCATCGGAATGAAAAACGGAGACACACGTCCGGGTCCCTTTTCCTTCAGGACATTGTGGTAATGCTCGATCGAGCCAAGCCCGCCGATTCCGGATCCGATATAGACTCCGACCTTGGTCGCTTCTTCCGGGGTGACCTTGAAACCGGCATCATCCACGGCCGACTGGGCGGCGCCCACGGCATAGTGAATGAAGGTGTCCATTTTCTTGATTTCTTTTTTCTCGATGAACTGGGCCGGATCGAAGTCCTTCACCTCGCCCGCGATCTGGGCATCATACCCGGTGGGGTCGAACTTGGTGATCCGGCGGATCCCCGACTCCCCTGCGCAGAGCGCCTTCCAGGTCTTCTCGACACCCGTACCGAGAGGAGTGACCAGGCCCAGGCCGGTCACGACGACGCGTCGCGTGGTTCGATCGGACATCACAGGAGGCATGCCCTAGGATTTTTCCTTGATATAATCCAAGGCCTTCCCGACGGTGAGAATCTTCTCGGCGTCCTCATCCGGAATCTCGATCGCGAACTCCTCTTCGAGCGCCATGACCAGCTCGACAGTATCAAGCGAATCCGCGCCAAGGTCCTCGACGAACGACGCTTCCGGCGTGACCTCGTCCTCTTCCACACCGAGTTGCTCGGCAATAATCTTCTTCACCCGCTCCTCAACGGTTGCCATTGCAGTGCTACCCTCCTTCCCCGATGTGACTCATTGTGCACCGCCGCATGGGGATCTGTGACGGCCGACCGCTCGTTCAACATTCCGATGCGTTACACCATCAACATCCCGCCATTCACGTGCAGCACATGTCCGGTAATGTAGGCCGCGTCTTCGGACACGAGAAACCGCACGGCCGCGGCAATATCCGCCGGCGTCCCCAACCGGCCCAACGGAATCTGCTTCCGAAGCGTCTCTTTGACGTCGTCCGGCAGCCCATGCGTCATCGCCGTATCGATGAAACCCGGCGCGACGGCATTCACCGTGACGTTGCGGCTGGCATATTCCCGGCCGACCGTTTTCGTGAAGCCGATCACCGCCGCTTTGGACGCTGCGTAATTCGCCTGCCCCGCATTTCCCATCACCCCGACAATCGAGGCGATATTGACAATGCGACCATACCGCTGCTTGGTCATCGGCTGCAAGACCGCTTTGGTACAGTTGAAGGTTCCGTTGAGATTGACCTGGAGCACCAGGTTCCAATCCTCTTCCCTCATCCTCAGCAACAGTCCGTCCCGGGTGATGCCGGCGTTGTTCACCAGGATGTCGACCTTCCCCCACATCTTCATCACCTGGTCGACCATCGCTTTGCACTCGACGACTTCCGCTACATTGACCTTCACATTCAAGGCCTTCCGCCCGCACTTCTCAATCGCATTCACCGTGTCCTGACTACGGCTGGGATCGAGGTCCGCCACAGCGATATCCGCCCCCGCCTCAGCCAGGCCTTCGGCAATGGCTCGTCCGATTCCCTGGGCTGCTCCCGTGACGATTGCGACTCTTCCTTGCAATGACATCAATGCCCCCAGAAGAAAGTCTGAAAGTTCGAAAGTCGTAAAGTCTAAAGTCGTCGTCCGCGCTCGACTCGACGACTTTCGACCTTGAGACTGTTCAACGTCGCTTCGAGCGACTTCGGATCGTTCACATTCAGCAAGGTGGCATCCGGCACAATGCGCTTGATCAGGCCGGTCAGCACCGTGCCGGGACCGACCTCGATGAAGGTCGTCACACCCATGCTGCCCATGGTCAGGACCGTATCCTCCCACAACACGGAGGAAGGCAATTGCCGGATCAAGGACGCCCGAATATCGCCGGCTCGACTGATCGCTCTGGCCTCGGCATTGTTGATGAGCGGGGCCTTGAGATCCGACCACTGCACCGCCACCAGATCCACGGCCAGTCGATCGGCCGCTTGCTGCATCAACGGGGTATGAACCGGCACACTCACCGGGAGGGGAATCGCCTTCTTACAACCCTTGGCTTTCGCCAGCTCAATGGCACGCTCCACCGCGGCCTTCTCACCGGCAATCACGATCTGTCCCGGCGAATTGAAATTCGCGGGAGCGACGACTCCGGCGGTCGAAGCGGTGCGACAGACCTCCTTGACGACGTCCGCGGTCAGCCCCAGCAGCGCCGCCACAAGCCCTGTGCCGGAAGGCACGGCCTCCGACATGTACCGGCCCCGTTTCTGGACCAATCCGACCGCGTCCCGGAACGAGACACCGTCCACCGCTACGAGCGCCGAATATTCGCCCAGGCTGTGGCCGGCGACTGCCATCGGGTGGACGGCAGCAGGATCCAACGTTTTCAACGCGACAATGCTGCTCACCAACAACGCAGGCTGTGTAAATTCCGTGAGATTGAGCCGTTCGGGAGGCCCTTCAAAACACAGCGCAGCGACATCGTAGCCCAACACCGACGAGGCCTCGTCATACACCTGCTTCAGCGACGGGTCGGCATCGCATAACGCGCGGCCCATCCCCACAGACTGCGAGCCTTGTCCAGGAAAAACCAGCCCGATTCCGGAAGCCATAAGGGGTTAGATATCTTAGAAATCTCTCGGAATGTCAACGGGAAAAAGTTTCGGGAAGGCGGTCAGCCGTCAGCGATCAACTGCAGTTCGCAATCCCGTGCTGCCGGCTCACGGTTGATCGGCTCCTCGCTACCACCGAATCAGCGCGGAGGCCGATGTGAGTCCCGCCCCGAACGCCCCGAGCATCACTAGCGATCCGTCCTGGATGCGCCCAGCGCGAACCGCTTCATCCAGGGCGACGGGAATCGACGCGGCGGACGTGTTGCCGTACCGGTCAAGATTCAGCATCACTTTTTCGGCCGGGAGCCCGAGTCGTTCCATCACCGCGCTGAGAATCCGAAGGTTGGCCTGGTGGGGGACATAGAGATCGACATCCTCGATGCCCAGGTGATTGGCCTCGAGTGTCGCCCGCGCGATCTCCTCCAGCGTGCGGACGGCCACCTTGAAGGTTTCGTGCCCCTTCATTTTGATGTACTGCATGCGTTCCGCCACGACCTTTTCGGACGGTGGAGTCCGCGAACCACCCCCAGGCACGGCGATCAGTTCGCAGAGTCTGCCGTCGGAGCGAAGATGGGTCGAAAGAATACCCCGTTCACCATCAGATGCGCTGATCACCGCCGCCCCTGCTCCATCCCCAAACAGGACGCACGTATTGCGGTCGCTCCAGTCCGTAATCGCGGACATGACCTCTGAACCAATAAGCAGCACATGGCGCATGCCGCTCCTCACGTACGCGTCAGCTACGGACAACCCATAGACAAACCCGCAGCAGGCCGCCGACAGATCGCACGCCGCTGCCTTGGTTGCGCCAAGCTGGTGCTGCACCAGACAAGCCGTCGCCGGGAGAGGGTAATCGCCCGTACAGGTTGCGACCAGAATCATGTCGATCTCGGTCGCGGCGACGCCGGCCGCCGTCAACGCGCGCTGTCCGGCCTGAACCGCCAAGTCTGAGCAGGCTTCACCCAGGCCGGCAATCCGACGCTCCCGGATGCCCGTCCGTTCACGGATCCACTCGTCGGACGTCGCGACCATGCGCTCCAGATCCGCGTTGGTCAGCACCTTCGCAGGCGCATACGAGCCTGTTCCTGTAATCCGGGCCTTCATCAATCCAATTCCGCCGGTGGATGCGAGAGCCGTTCCTCGATGTCTCGCTGGATGAGCTCGCGCACCCTGCCTTCCGCCATACCCTTGGCCCGGCGAATCGCGTTCTTGATGGCTTTGGCGGAGGAACGGCCGTGGCAGATCATCGTATTCCCGTTGACTCCGAGCAACGGCGCGCCGCCAAATTCGGCGTAATCGATTCTTCGTTTAAGGTTTCGCAAGGGCCCCGCGATCAAGGGAGAGGCGAGCCGACCGAGGAAGGAACTGGAAATCTCCTTGAGCAGAAGTTTGCTGATCGTCTCCGCAACCCCTTCGGAAATCTTCAAGGCGACGTTCCCGATGAAGCCGTCGCAGACTACAACGTCGGCGATTCCGCTGTACACTTCGCGCCCCTCGACGTTGCCGACAAAATTCAGCGAACTCGACTTCAGCAGTTTGAAGGCTTCTTTGGTGACCTCATTCCCTTTGCTGTCCTCTTCACCGATGCTCAGCAGGCCGACACGGGGATTCGGCTTGTTGAACAGATGTTTGCCGTACTCATTACCCATCAGGGCAAACTGTTCGAGATCCTTGGCGCTGCAGTCGACGTTCGCCCCCACATCGAGGATGATCGCTTCGCCGGTCACGGTCGGCAGGCTCGTGGCAATCGCCGGTCGTTCCACGCCCTTGGTCAGTCCCAAGACAAAGAACGACGCCACCATGCTGGCGCCGGTGTTGCCGGGACTGACGACAGCGTCGGCCTCGCCGTTCTTCACCAGTTCGGTCGCGATCCAAATCGACGAGTCCCGCTTCTTCCGGACCATCGCCGCCGGTGACTCGTGCATGCCGACGACCTGCGAGGCATGGCGGATGGAGAGCCGGGGATCGAGGCAGCCCAGACGATTGCACTCCTGTTTCAGAACGGTTTCATCGCCGACCAGAATGACTTCGACGTCCAATTCCTCGGCGGCTTGCAGCGCACCCTCGATACAGGGGACCGGACCATGGTCACCCCCTACCGCGTCAAGCGCGATTTTCATGCGAGATGAGGTACTCACGGGTGAATTCGGATCAACCGGTGGAACACACACAGCCCCTCTGGCCCGCCCGGACATGCCGAGACCTTAGCGTAGCGGGCTGGTTTGCATAACGGATGGTCCATCAGGCCTTTGCTTCTCGCCCATCCAGCCCCTAAGATTAGTTTGATTTCTCAAGATCGCAGCCAGCACCGCGATATACGAGAGTCCGTGGAAGATCCGCGCGGCGCAGGCGACACCCGGACCGAACGTGGCGCCGTCCGTCAGGCTTCTTCGACTTGAATGACCGCCTGGCCCTTATAGGTTCCGCAATGCAGACAGGTGCGATGCGGCAGCTTGAGCTCATGGCACTGGGGGCACACAGACATCCCCGGAGGGGTTATTCGTAACTTCTGGGTACGACGTTTATCGCGTCTTGCCCGTGAATGTTTATGTTTCGGATTAGGCATGGCAACTCCTTCTTCAGGCCGACCCCGACCGCTGCATCAGCGGTCCCGCTGGTCTCCCGGCATCTGTTTCGCGCTGCGTAGCGCATGGAACGGCTTGCTCCCCTCCTCGGCAGCGCAGTGACAGGGGCCTTCGTTGAGATCTTTCCCGCATCGCGCACATAATCCGAGACATTGTTCACCGCAGAGCGGATGCATCGGCGAGACGAGAATCACCTGTTCCCGCAGCATCGGCGCCAGTTCAAGGTGATCGCCCGCGTAATAGTACAGGTCATCGTTCTGCTCTTCCGGCTCGACCTCGACCGCCGCCGTCGTCTTCTTTCTCCGCGGATCCTCTCGTTTTGCCGCAGCAGGGGCCGTCTTCATCTCGCGTTCATAGGCCACGCGCAGGGAAAAGGTCATGGGCTCATCAAACTCCTTGAGACATCGCACGCACTGGCGGACCGCCGTTCCCTCCACCACCCCAGTCACGCAGATGGTGCGCTCAACCGCGCGCAGGTCCAGCCCCACCGCCAGCGTTCCCTGGATGGACACACCTGCATCCGTGAGCCCCAGTTCTTCGCCCGTCAAGTCACCCGACAGCGAGAGCCCCTCTGCCGTGATGTCCGCGATCTTGGGTGTGAGAAGGTTCATCGCGATCCCCAGCTGCACGCCGCCGCCCCCCTGCCGAGCATCGGGAGAATCCGTCACCGCGCTTATCGCTCCTCCGCAAAACTGATAATGGCGATATGTCGGGCCCGCTTGACCGCAACCGTCAGCTCACGCTGATGACGCATGCAGTTTCCGGAAATACGGCGCGGAACGATCCGGCCGCGCTCCGTCAGAAAATTCCGGAGCAACCCGGCATCCTTAAAGTCAATCGGCGCCTTGTCCAGGCAAAACCGGCAGGGCCGTCTTCGTTGAAACAACCGGCCCCCGCCCCCACCACGCTCGCTGTCGCTTCGCTCCATCGCCGCCTCCTCGCTCTGCGTGACTAGACTTGTTCATCCATGTCGTATCCCGGCTCATCGTGAGTCGGAGGTTCTGCGCCCCCACCGCCTGCGCTCGGACCGCCGTCCTGCCGTTTCGGCATGAACGTCACGGTCTGGGCAACCACCTCGTGTTTGCTGCGCTTCTGGCCGTCTTCGGTCTCCCATCGACGCTGCTGCAGGCGTCCCTCGATGATCGCCCCGTTGCCTTTGCTGAGATACTGTCCACAATGCTCGGCCTGCTTGCCGAATACCACGATATCGACAAAACAGACTTCTTCCTTTAGCTCGTCACCTTGCTTGAACCGACGGCTGACCGCCAGGCCGAAACTCGCTACCGGAGTGCCGTTCGGCGTATACCGCAGTTCGGGATTCCGCGTGAGATTCCCGATGAGAATGACTTTGTTAAATCCTGCCAACGTCAGACTCCGCCGCCGAGGTTTCGCGTCTCGGCACTGGCTCCTTGTCGTGATGGATCGTGAGAAACTTGATGATGTTATCTTCCAGCCGATAGGCCCGCTCCAGTTCGCCGACCGTATGGTTGGGCGCTTTAAAGTAGAAGTAGGCGTAGGTGCCCTTCCGTTCGCGTCGCACTTCATACGCGAGCTTCTTCTTGCCCAAGTTTTCGGCCCTGATGAATTGCGCGCCGGTCTTGTCGGCCACGCCCTTCATCTTCTCGATGAGGGTAGTGGTCTCCTCGTCGGAAACTGACGGACGAATAATAAACAGAGACTCGTAGAGCTCCATGAAAGAATCCTCCTGGACAAAGGCCCCCGAACCGGTCGGGAGCGAGGTGTAGGGCGCCTATTCGGCGCAACGAGCGGTGGACGGTAACACAGGCCCGAAATGGTTGTCAACAAAGGGGGATTTCAGGGACGATCAACCTATCTTTGACAGGCGCTTGGCATGCTCGTCGTTTACACTCAACTCGCGCCACGGCCCGTTCACGCAGTTGGGGGGAACTGATAGCTCGACCCACCGGATTCCTGGACGGCCGTGAGCGCATTCTGCGCCCGGTTAAGCAATTCATCGACCAGCTGGCCGTCGAGCGGATACACGGCGAGCCCCAGGCTCGCCGTGACCGCTACCTCCTGTCCCGTTATGGCGAACGGCTGTGCCATCGAAGCCAGGACTCGCTTGGCGACGACTTCCATATCGGCACGACAGGTGATCCCCTCGAGGAGACACGTAAACTCGTCGCCTGCGAGGCGTGCCACAGTATCGACCTCCCTCATGCACTGTTTGAGCCGATTCGCGGTTTCTTTCAACAACACGTCGCATCCGTCGGAACCAAGGGTCTCGGTCAGGGACTTAAACCGATCCAGGCCGAACAAGACCACGCCGACCTCCTGTTTCTTTCGTTTGGCGAAGGCAACCGCGTGCACGAGCCGATCCCGGAACAGAGCACGATTCGCCAAGGCTGTCAGGGGATCATACTGCGCCAGATAGGAGAGGCGTTGCTCCGCCTGCTTGCGATCAACGGCGTGCCGGACCGACCGGACCAGTTGCTCCGCCGTCCACTGTTTCTTGACGATGACGTCCTGAATCCCGCGCTGGATAGCCTGCCGCTCTTTACCGGCATCTTTCTGATCCGTCAGCATCACAATCGGCATCCGGGCTAAGGCGGCCTGGAGCAACTCCAGCATGTCCAGGCCGTGGGTGTCGAGCAGTTCCCCGTAAAGCAAAATGACATCGAACGACTCTCGATTCAGTCTGCGCAGGGCTGTGCTCAGCTTCTCCACATGGGTGACCTGAATATCTCCCTCTCCGGCTTCTGTCAGCATATCGTACGCCTGACGGGCGTCGGCCTCGCTCGCTTCAACCAAGAGGACTCTAATCATGGAAGCTCCCGACTTAAAACGGTGACCGGCCGCCGCGCCTCTCCTCACGTACCCGCGCATTGTACTGATTCGCCTGTGCGGAAGATAGATATTGGTAGAGATACCAGCACAGGCCACCGCGATTTCCCGGCTCGCCAGGGATGCAGGGCAGGCAGGACACACAGGTATCACGGTTCGATGAGGACCTGCCGGCCATGCGGGATATATCGAAGCGTCGGAGGAATGACTAGACGTTGAACCGGAAGTAGACGATGTCCGCCTCTTTGATGACGTAGTCCTTGCCTTCCAGCCGGAACAGTCCCCTTTCTTTCACCTTCGCCTCAGACCCACAGGCCATCAGATCGTCGTAGTGATAGACCTCAGCCTTGATGAATCCTCGTTCCATGTCCGTGTGAATCTTGCCCGCAGCCTGCGGCGCCTTGGTGCCTTTCGGAATGGGCCAGGCGCGGGATTCGGTTTCGCCGGCGGTAAAGAAGGTGATGATATCCAGTAGCGTATAGGCTTCGCGGGTCAGTCGCACCAGTCCCGATTCGGCCAGTCCCATTTCTTTCATGAAATCGGCCCGCTCGGATTCCGCGAGCGACGACAATTCCGCCTCGAGCTGACCGCAGATCGTCACGACGCGTGCCCCACGTTTGGCGGCGAAGTCCTGGACGGTCCGGACCATGGTCTCCTCCGCATTCTTCCCTTCCGAAACGTTCGCGACGAACAAGACCGGCTTGGCAGCGAGCAGCTGACACTCGTCGAGAATCAGTCGTTCCTCCGGCGTGTACCCGAGATTCCCCAGCCATTCGCCCTGATCAAGCAGGCCGATCAGGCGGGTCAGAAAGTCGACTTCCAAGGCTGCCTTCTTGTCCCCCGCGCGGACCTTTTTCTCCGTCTTCTGTTTCCGCCGGTCGAGGGTGTCCAGATCGGCCAGCATCAACTCGGTTTCAATGACGCTGATGTCGCGCAACGGATTCACACCGCCGCTCACATGCACCACGTCCGTCCCCTGAAAGCAGCGCACGACATGAAGCAACGCGTCGACTTCACGGATGTGACTGAGGAATTCATTGCCCAGCCCCTCGCCTTTGCTCGCGCCTCCGACCAGGCCGGCGATATCTCGCACCTCGAGTGTGCTGTAGGTCGTCTTCTTCGACCTAAACATATCGGTGAGCGTGATCAGGCGTGGATCCGGGACCAGCGCGATGCCCGTATTCGGATCGACGGTGGCGAAGGGATAGTTGGCCGCCAGCGCGCCGCCGCCGGTCAGCGCATTGAAAACCGTTGTCTTGCCGACGTTTGGCAGCCCGATCATGCCGCAACACAAACCCATCGACTGCCTCTATTCCTCTTCCTTCGTTTCACGCTCGCGGACATTGAACTCGTTCATCGCGACTGCCAGTCCCCGGTGCATCAGACATTCCAGCGCGGCAACCGCCCGATCCAAGCAGGGATTCAGCACCTCGATTTCCTGCTCCGTGAACGGCTCAAGCACGTAGTCGGCGGGATCCTGACCCGGGGCCGGCCGGCCGATCCCGAGCTTGAGCCGGACGAATTGCTGCGTGCCGAGCGTCTCCACCACCGACTTAATGCCGTTGTGTCCCCCATGCCCCCCGGCCAGCTTGATCCGCAGCCGACCAGGCTCCAGATCGAGATCGTCGTGGATGAGGACGAGATCTTCCGGCGTGAGCTTGAATTCCCTCAACAGACCTTTCAGGGGGGGACCGCTGACGTTCATCCAGTCCAGCAGGCCGGCCAGTTCGATCAACTCCGAACCGAGCCGCCCGGAACCTCGTTGCGCTGTACCGTGGGGGATGAGAGGGATGGCCCACTGAGCGGCGGCCCGCTCGACGACCCACATGCCGACATTGTGGCGGGTCCGGGCGTAGGCTCTCCCGGGATTGCCCAGTCCGACGATGAGACGCACCGCTATTTCTTCTTCTCGGCTTCCTTCTTCTCAGCCTTCGGTGCTTCCTTGCCTACGTCCTTCTTGTCGCCCGCCTTGGCCTCAGCGGCCGGCGCCGCGGCACCGGCCTTGGCCACCTCCGCACCAGGAGCGCCCTCAACCGCCACAGCCGCTTCCTTTCCCTTGGCCATGACTTCGGGTTCGGCGGCCGGTCCTGCCGCGCTCGTCAACAGGGCTTCGAGCTTGGCATCCGACAAGGGTGCCGCTACGCTGACGACCATCTGGTCGGGGTCGTCCAGGAATCGGACCCCTTCTCGCGTCAACATTTCTTTCACATGGATGCCATCGCCGATGTTCAACGCCGATGCATCGACCTCAACATGGTCCGGCAAGGCGGCCGGCAGACATTCGACGTGCAATTCGCGCATGTTGTGGTGGAGCACGCCGCCCTCCTTAACTCCGGCGGGTACTCCACCGATAACCTGGATCGGCACCTTGACCCGGATCGGCTTGCTCATGGAAACCTCGAACAGGTCCGCGTGCAGCACGGCACCGCTCACCGGGTCGGTCTGATAATCACGCAGAAGCGCAGTGCGGTTCGGCTTGGACTTTGCCCCGGCCAGGGTCAGCGAAATCAACGCCGTGCTTCCCGTCTGAGATTTCAAGATCTTGATCAGCCCCTCGGGGTTGACGGTCAACAACAAACACTCGCCCTGCCCATAGAGTACCGCGGGAACCTTGCCTGCCCGTCGCATGGACCGTGCGGCGCCTTTGCCCGCTTGCTCCCGCACCGTCGCTGCCAACTCGAATTTCATGACGCTCCTCCGTCTCCGAACCTTCCGCACGAGGCCCTGTACGTCAAGACCCTAGGCGAATAATGAACTGACTGACTCGTCCTCGTGAATGCGTCTGATGGCTTCACCCAGAAGGGGCGCCACCGACAATTGATGCAACTTCGGGCACACCTGTTCTTTTCCACGCAATGGAATCGTATTCGTGACCACCATCTGCGAGATACATGACTTCTGCAGCCGGTCGAGCGCGGGCCCTGATAGCACAGCATGAGTGCACGCGGTCCAGACTTCGCGCGCCCCCTGATCGGCGCAGGCCTGGGCCCCCTGGACGATTGTCCCGGCCGTATCGACCATGTCGTCCAACAGCAGGACGCTCTTCCCGTGGACGTCACCGATGATGTTCATGATCTGCGCCTGATTCGGCCCCTCGCGCCGCTTATCGATGATGGCCAGGTTGGCCTGCAGCCGCTTTGCAAAGGCCCTGGCTCGTTCCACACCGCCCGCGTCGGGCGACACCACGACCAGATCGGTAATTTTCTTCTTCGTGATGTAGTCGAGCAACACGGGGAGCGCATACAGGTGATCGACAGGGACATTGAAAAACCCTTGGATCTGTCCAGCATGGAGGTCCATCGTCAGAACCCGGTCGGTTCCGGCCGTCGTAATCAAGTCGGCAACCAGCTTGGCCGTAATGGGAACCCGTGGCTGATCTTTGCGGTCCTGACGGGCGTAGCCGAAATAGGGAATGACGGCGGTGATTCGGTTGGCTGACGAGCGCTTGAGCGCATCGATGATGATCAAGAGCTCCATTAACGAATCATTCACCGGCTGACAGCAGGACTGGACGACGAACACGTCTGCGCCGCGCACGTTTTCGTCGATCTTGACCCGTATCTCCCCGTCGCTGAACGAGGCCACGGTCGCCTCGCCCAACTTCTGCCCCAAATAGGCGGAGATCTCCTGAGCGAGCGCAGGATTCGCGTTACCAGAGAAAATTTTCAATTCTCTGTTCATCGAATGTTCTCGAAACTTCCTATCGTCTGTCGGTAATGTGCTGAATTCTCTAGTGGTTCTTGCGCGGGGAGTGTCGGCGGCCTCTTCTGCCCCATGCCTCCCCCGTTCTCTGCACGCTGCTGAGGAAGCCAACCAGGGGAATCAACTCTAACGGACATCTCCCGCCTTTGTCAACCAAATCACCAGGCAGACGACCCCGACGCTAGATTCTTCACGGCTGCGTGATCCGAGGAACAGAACCGGCAGAAACTGCGAAGACCTTCATCTCGGGCTGAGTTCGAAAATGAGCCAGCGCCCGATGGGCTTCGGCCTCCCCACGGAAGATGCCGAAGAGGGTGGCCCCGCTGCCTGACAGCAGGGCCACCTCGGCACCCTGATCTAGGAGCGCTCGCTTGATCGCGTGAAGCTTCAGGTGGGTCCGAAATACCGGCGTTTCGAAGTCGTTCTCGGCTGCCTCAAGCACCTGCTCCCACGAAAGGTGGCGTTCGTGTCTGAGCGCCAGGTGGCGATCCGAAAGCGGCCGCACACCGGTTCGGGTGAAAGACAGTTCCTGATAGGCCCATCTGGTTTCTACAGAAAATCCTGGATTGACGAGGACCACCCATCGGCTTCCCGTAATCCCAACAGGAGTCACTTCCTCCCCCCGGCCCCCTACAGTGGCAGCCGGAGCGAAAAAAAAGAAGGGAACATCGCTGCCGAGCGTTTGGCCTACTTGAGCCATGTCTCCCGCCGACCAACCCATGTTCAGCAACCGGTTCAGCCCGACGATCGTCGCCGCCGCATCGCTGCTCCCACCCCCCAGTCCTGCCCCCATCGGAATCCGCTTCGTCAGGACGATGTCCAGCCCGATGGTGCGACCACTGTGGCGCAGCACCTCCGCGGCGGCACGACGAACAAGGTTCGTATGATCCGTCGCCAGCAAGCGCGCATCGCACTGCAGCGTGATGACCGTGTGACTCGGATTGAGACGGATGACGATTTGGTCTTCCAACCCCACGGTGTGCATCAGCGACCAGAGATTGTGGAATCCGTCCGCGCGGCGGTCGAGAATCCGGAGGACGAGATTGATTTTGGCGGGGGTGAGTACGGTGACCGACGAAACTGGTGGGGAAACCGACTCTGAAGGACTCTTAGTCACGACCTCCTTTTATAGCATACTTCTCCAGCCGATAGCGGAACGACCTCGTGTTCAGTCGGAGCAAGCGGGCGGCCTTCTTCTTGACCCATCTCGATCGCTCCAGCGCTTTGAGTAGCAGGTCCTTCTCGATCCCGTTGATGAGCCCTTCGAGATCCAGTCCGTCGTCGGTCAGGTCCAACGGTGCCCCCTGTTGCTGCGGCGGCGCCACCGACCGATGCAGCCACCCGCGTACCTCCGCATCGGTGACGGCTCCCCCGGCCGAAAACGCAACGACCCGCTCGATCAGATTTTCCAGTTCCCGCACGTTTCCCCGCCATTCATGGTCCAATAGCACATGCATCGCGTCAGGGCTCAACTGCGGCACGGGCTTCCCACTCTCCTTTGAAAACCGCTCCAGGAAGTGGCCGACCAGCAGCGGAATGTCTCCGCTGCGCAAACGCAGCGGGGGAAGTCGAATCGGAATGACATCCAATCGATAATACAGATCCTCCCGGAACGACCCGTCGGCCACGGCTTTCTCAAGATCCTTGTTCGTGGCGGCAATAACACGCACGTCGACCTTGACGTCCTGGTTGCCCCCCACCCGACGGAATTCTCGCTCCTGAATGACACGCAAGAGCTTCACCTGAATTGTCGGAGTCGTATCGCCGATTTCGTCGAGGAAAATGGTCCCGCCGTTGGCCACCTCAAACAACCCCGCCTTGTTTGAAATTGCGCCGGTGAATGATCCCTTCATGTGCCCGAACAGCTCGCTTTCCAGCAGGGTTTCGGGAACGGCGCTGCAATTCACGGCCACAAACGGCATGACACTTCTGGCGCTGTTATAATGGATCGCGCGTGCGACCAGCTCCTTCCCCGTTCCGCTTTCCCCGCAGATCAGAACATTGCTCTTGGAATCGGCCACTTTCCGGACGACATCGAATACCTTCTCCATCGCCTCGCTCTGGCCCACCAGCTGTGCAAACGACGACTGGCTCGCCATCTCACGCTTCAGCAGAATGTTCTCGGTGGTGAGACGTCGTTTTTCCAGCGCGTTGCGAACGATCAGCTGCACCTCGTCGACCTGGAACGGCTTCGTCAGATAGTCATAGGCGCCCTGTTTCATCGCCTCGACGGCGGAATCGGCCGTCGCAAAGGCCGTGATGATCAACACCACCGTTTCCGGGGAGGCGGACTTCACCGCTTTGAGCACCTGCATGCCGTCCACCTTCGGCATCCGCAAATCGGTGATCACGAGATCGAAGATTTCCTTGTTCAGCTGTTCGATGGCCTCCTCGCCATCCGCGACGCTCGTGACGGTATATCCCGCCCGCTTCAGCATGATGCTCAGCACATCCCGCAAGCTTTGCTCGTCGTCGACGACTAGGATCTTTTCCACGGTTCCCTGCCTTCGTGCCACAGCCTGACCCCGGCATCCACCGAACGGGGCAGGCAGACCACAAATCGAGAGCCCTGGCCCTCCTTGCTGTCCACCTTGATCCAGCCTCCGTGAAGATCGACAATGCGATGCACGGCGGCTAATCCCAACCCGGATCCCCGTTTTTTCGTGGTAAAAAACGGCAAGAAAATCTTATCCAGGTTCTTCCTCGGGATACCCTCCCCTGTGTCTTGAAACGAAATTTCGACGATATCCGCCTTGTGCCCGCTGATATCGATCTTCCGACCGCCTGTCGCAATCGTGAGTTGACCGCCTTTCGGCATGGCATCGAAGGCGTTGGTCGCCAGGTTCCAAAAGACCTGTTTCATCTGGTCCTGATCGACCTGCCCGGGCAGAGCTCCGGCAGCCGGAGCCGTCACGATCGTAATGTTCGCTCTCGTTCGTGCTTCATGTTGTACCAGATCCAGGGTCTCGGCAAGGACTTTGTTCAAATCGAACTCCGCTAGGTTCAGCGCCGGCGGGCGGGCATACTGGAGAAATTCCGTAATGATGGTATCCAGTCTGGTGGCTTCACGAACCGCGATGTCCATCAGGCGCTGACTGGTTTCATCTGCATGGAGATCCTTCCGAAGCATCTGCATCGCGCCGGCAAGTGCCCCGAGCGGATTCCGTATCTCGTGCGCCATCCCCGCCGACATCTCACCCAGACTGGCCAGCCACTCCTTGCGTCGCATCTCCTCTTCCATTTCCCGGATCTGCGTGAGGTCCTTAAACACTCCGACCAACCCGGTCGCCTCTCCCTGCTCGTGCAAGGGCGCGAGCGTCATGCCGAGGATCAGCCGGTTGCCATCGGCCCGTTTGCACTCGACTTCAAACCGCATATTGGAGGACACACCCAGCATCCGCTCATCGTCCTGCTGGCTGGGGTGCCAATTGAATACTTCGCGCCAGGAGCGCCCCTGAACTTGCTCAAGAGTGTAGCCCGTCGCCTCCTGCGCCGCGGGGTTGAATGAGGTCACATGCCCGTTCGCATCCGTGGTGAACACGCCGCTGCTGATGCTGTGGACGATATTCTCATGGAAGGCCCGGAGGCGGTTTAGCCCTTGCTCCTTCTCCCGAAGGGATTCGTCCGCACGCTGGAGCTGATCCGCCAGAGCCCCGCTCAGGAATCCGACAGTGAGAAACGCCAGGCTATAAACACCGAATGCCTGCATCGTTTCGGCCGCGCTGAGACGGGCAGGAGGCAGCCATCCCCAGACTTCACCGAGCCCGTACAGCTGCGCGTTGGTAAGCAGCCCGAACAGGATAATGCACAGGTTGGCGGTCAGCACCCCGACGCGACGACGCGGAACAATGCTCGCCACCGTCACGCTGATGACGTAGAGCACGGCGAACGGACTTTCAATTCCCCCAGTCCTTGCGATCAGCACTGTTTCGAGCAGGAAGTCGACGGCCACTTGTACCCAGGCGAATTGCACGAAGGCATCGGGACTCGCGAGTCGTCGTATCATGAATGAATAGACAATCGTGACCGCATACGTGAAGACGATCAAGGCATAGAAGGTTTCAGCGCGCTCGCCCTTGGTCACCTGGAATGCGAGGGAAAATCCCAACAGGAGGGTCACGACGACAACGCGGAGCCCCATCAGCCAATAGACTCTCGCCCTGATATCACCCATAAGATTCACCCTCGTCGGGGAACGCCACCCACCGCTGTAATTCCACGGATGGCTCGCCGGCCATGCGCCATGACGCTATGGAAGAAGAAAATGAGTCGTGCGGTTGTCGGGGTGGCACGGAAAACCCGGATAAGAAGGCCGGTGGCTTCTCTCCCGCTCCGCATCGAATACCGGAGCATCGTCACGGCCGCGACCGGTTACCCGATGGCGGAGGCCATGGTGAAAATCGGCAGATACATCGCCACGACGATAAAACCGACCGTGACCCCCAGGAACACCATCATCATGGGCTCCAGGAGTGCGGTGAGATTTGCCACAGCCTCGTCGACTTCATCCTCATAGAAATCTGCGATTTTTCCTAACATGCTGTCGAGCGCGCCCGTCGACTCACCGACTGCGATCATGTGGGTCACCATCTTGGGAAATGTGCCGCTTTTGGCGAGCGGGTCGGAGATCGTTTTCCCTCCGCTGATGCTGATTTTCGCATCCAGCAGAGCGCCTTCAACCACCTTGTTCCCGGACGTCTTGGCGCAGATCGTCAGCGCCTCCAGCAACGGCACGCCGCTGGCCAGCAGAGTCCCGAGGGTTCGCGTGAACTTCGCCACGGAGGCCTTCCGGATCAAATCTCCGAAGACGGGCAGCCTCAGCAGCAGCTTGTCGATGGCCAGTCTCCCCGGTGGCGTGGCATAGTATTTCTTGATCCCAACCACGATTCCTACGACAGCCCCGAGAATAATATACCAGTACGACTGGCAGAAATTGCTCATGTCAATCACGAGTTGCGTCGGCCCAGGGAGCGCCACTTTCCCGTTGGACATATCCTTAAACATCTTTTCGAACACCGGAATCACCCAGATCATGAGCACCGTGATGACGATTGCGGCGATGCCGACGATGGCAGCCGGATAGACCATGGCGCTCTTGATCTGTCCCTTCAGCTTCATCGCTTTCTCGATGTGCTTGGACAGACGGCTGAGAATCGTATCCAATAATCCTCCGACCTCCCCCGCATGGACCATGTTGACGTATAGATCGTCGAACATCTTCGGGTGCTTCCGGAGCGCATCCGAGAACGTTGAGCCCCCTTCGACCTGCACCTTGATCTCGCCAACGGCCTTTTTCAGAGCCGCATTTTCCGACTGTGTTGACAGAATCTCGAGGCATTGGATCAAAGGCAAACCCGCATTGATCATGGTTCCGAACTGACGAGTGAACACGACGAGATCCTTGTCGCTTACCCCTGTCCCGAAACGAAATGAAAAGCGCTCCTTAGCGGCCCTCTCCTCCAGGCTGGTGACCACAACGCTCTGCTTGCGCAGCTGCTCGACCGCCTCGTCGCGAGACTTTGCGACAAGTTCCCCCTTCTTGACCGATCCCGACTTGCTTCGCCCGACGTATGCAAAGGTGGCCATAGCTCTTCCTGCGCTGTTGTGGCTCCATGAGCCGGTTGTGAGAGGAGCGTGCGACTACGAAGTGAGTCTACTGGGGCGTCAAAAACCTGTCAAAACATTTGCATTATTTACCCGATGGAGGGCCGGCCATGGGCGAGGGAGGAGACACCTTAGTTCGAGGGGGAGGCGGCATTGGTATTCCTATACCCCCGGTAAATGTAGTGGAGCCCTGAGGCGAGCGTGAACCCGACCATCGCCACTAAGAGCGGAATGAGCACGGAGAGGTCCATCCCCCGCCACGTCAGGAGGACGACCAGGAGCACATAGCCCAACTGAAGCAGTGTCGCCCCCTTTCCCAGAAGCGTCGGCGTGACGTCGATGGGAGTATTGGTCACGTGCGCCACCGCTGTCCCGAGCAGGAGAATCACGTCGCGGCTTACGACGAGGATGACCAGCCACGACGGCACGAGGTGTAGCATTGACAGCGAAATGAAACACGAGGTCAGAAGCATCTTGTCTGCCAGAGGGTCGAGGATCGTTCCCAGTTTCGTGCGCTGGTTCAACCTGCGCGCGAGGGGACCGTCGATCGCATCGGTGAGGCCGGCGACGAAGAGTGCGACGAAGGCGTACCCATATTCGCCGTATGTCATGAACCCTATATAAACAGGGACCAGCAGGATACGGAGCAGCGTCAGGCTGTTCGGAATGTTCATGGAAGTGGAGTAGGAACCGGACCTCCGCTCTGGTAAGGGGAGGGCATCATAGTAATCGGGGTCGATCCTTGTCAACGCGGTTGCAGTCACCAGGGAAGGGCCCTATAATTCTCTTTGCGCCGCATGCGGAACTGTTGGAGGAGTGCATGAGCACACTGCCGTTGATGTTCAAGAAGGAAGGGCTGGTTGAGAAGCACCAGATCGAAGGAGTCGATCCGAGCGATCGATATTTTAATCGCGCTGTCCTGGTGAATCGGACCGCATCGGGATACACGGCCAGGGTCATGTACGAAGCCCTTACTGTAGAAAGCGGATCCCATTCGACCATCATAGCGGCGGTAAAAGAACTCGCTGAGAAGCTGCAGGGGCTCGGATTTTCCCGTATGCGGACGCGGGTTAACTTCAAGGGGTCGCGGTATCTTGCCGAAAAAGAAACTGGTATCGAGCACGCCGACCAGACCTAGTCCGGTCCGAGAAACTCCTGATACACCAGGTCGTGAATGACTGGGCGAAACTCCCGCACGGCTTCGTTTCTGCTCGTGGGATGCACGCGGTTCGAGAGCAGCACGACCTCCAGCTCCTGTTTAGGATCAATCCAGATCGAAGTGCCCGTATAGCCGAGATGCCCGAACGACCCACCGGGGAAGTAGCGTCCCGCAGAAGACGGGGTTGATGGTGTATCCCACCCAAGCGCCCAGCTGGATGCCGCACCCAACTGTTGTCGTCGCGTGAATTCACGGACAATCCCCTCATCGAGCCAGGTCTTTCGACCATGATACGCGTGCAACCACTCACCCGTCACGGCTAGCACTGCGGCGGCGGTGCCGAACAGTCCGGCATGACCGGCCTCACCGCCCAACGCCGCAGCATTCTGATCGTGCACTTCTCCACATAAGAGACGGCCCCGCCACGGATCGACTTCGGTCGGTGCCACGCCGCCGTCAGACTTGCCCGCCTCGTCCAGGAACTTGTCCAACCGTTCACCCAGGACGAACGTCAACGGCGGCCCGCCCAGAGGACGCACCACGCGATTATGAAAGAACTTCCCCAGCGTTTGCTGGCTGCACCGCTCAACGATCATGCCGAGCAAGATGAAACCAAGATCACTGTACAGACTACGAGCGCCGCGTTCGTACACCGGCGCCTCGGCTCGGATCAATTGAAGCATCGCCTGTTTGGCGCGATCCCTCTCGGTATTCGACAAAGGAATCGCGCCGTCCGGGCTGAGTCGCTCATAGAATCCCCGCCAGCCTGGCAGCCCGGAAGAATGCGTCAGCAGCTGTCGAATCGTGGCGGCGCCAATCGGCACATCGGCGCATTCCGGAAGATGCTCGACCACGATGTCATCGAGCCGGCAGCGACCTTCCTGTACCAGCAGGGCAATGGAGGTTGCCGTTGCCAAGGGTTTGGTCAGCGACGCCAGATCGTAGGTAGTCGACGGCCGCACCGCAGAACCTGGAGGGATCGTTGATAGCCGTCCAGCACAGAAGGTAGAAGCCGGTTCCCCGCCGCACCGCACCGTCAGCACGGCCCCCGGAAAGACTCCGTCGGCGACGGCTCGATCAAGCGCCGCTTGTATCACGCGGGAATCAGGCATGGGGACCGCTGGCCGACGCTAGGGACGGAACCGGAGGAGCAGCGGGACGGCAGACTTTGGCGGCACTTTTAGACACCAAGGCTCCGGATCATCGGGCAGGGCTCGACTCCCCTTCCATTTTTTCTTCGGACACCGCGCTGCGCTCCTGATAGGCCTCGCTCGCCTCGACGTCCAGCATCCGTTCGAAGGTATGAAGCGTCGCCCGCATCCGCTCGACCATGAGCAATCTCTGTTTCTGCAGCAGGGAGAGGTCCCGCTGCGTGTCCGCCAGTTCAACACGCGCCTGCCGAAAGAGCTCGCCGGCCTTCAACTCCGCTTCCTTGATGATCAAGTCGGCCTCCCGCTGGGCACTCCGCTTCACATCGTCGGCCAGAGACTGTGCCGAGACCAGCGTATTCGACAACGTCGTTTCCGCCCGTTTCAATTCTGCCACCTGCTGTTCCACGGAGGCGAGCCGCTCACGCAAAGCCGCATTGTCGCGATTCAACGACTCGACGGTCTGCGCCACTTCTTCGAGAAATCGATTGACTTCCTCCCGATCGTAGCCACGGAACTTGACGCGAAACACCATCTGCTGAATGTCGAGCGGCGTAATTTTCATGGCGTCCCTCCAGTGCTGGTCCACTATCCGATCACAGCTGCCATCTGAAAGAGCGAAGGCACGATGAATTTCTGCAGGAAGATTAAGATGAGAATCAGGACGAGAGGCGAGAGGTCGATACCTACTCGCCACCCGATTAGTCTCCGGATCGGAGCCAACGCGGGTTCGGTCACTCGGTCGAGAAATCGTACGATCGGGTTCCATGGGTCTGGATTGACCCAGGAAATAAGCGCGCGGGCTATCACCACATATATATACAGTTCCAGAGCGTAATAGACCACTGAGGCTAGTGCATTGAAAAAATTCCCCACCACAAACATCAGCGCCCGAGCTCCTGTGACCGTTTCGTCGCGGCCTCGATCGCGTCGATCAACGTCGCCCGCAGGCCGCCCTGTTCCAACCGGTGCAAACCCGCAATGGTCGTGCCTCCCGGAGAGGCGACCTGATCTTTGAGACGAGCAGGATGCTGTCCGGTCTGCAAGACCATGCGCGCGGCACCCAGAACGGTCTGGGCCGCGAGCAGACCGGCGATGTCGCGTGGGAGGCCCATTTTCACACCACCGTCCGCCAGGGCCTCGATGGCAAGAAACACATAGGCCGGTCCGCTCCCGCTCAGGCCGGTTACCGCATCCATCAATCGCTCCTCCACGGGCACCACCTTGCCGACCGACTCAAAAACCTTCCGGACACGGGCAGCGTCCTCGTCCTGCACACCGGGACCGATTGCCAGCGCCGTCATGCCCTCATGTACCATGGCCGGCGTATTTGGCATGGCCCGAACGACGCGCGCCTGTGGGCCGGACGCATCCACAATTCGACGTATCGGCGCGCCGGCGACAACGGAGACGACAAGCACCTGCGTCAATTCGCGGCCGACCTCCCTGAGAACCCCGTCGAGTATCTGCGGCTTTACTGCCAGCACCACAATGTCGCCCCAGGCCACCGCCTCACGATTCGACACACCGGTCCGGATTCCATACTTCTGTTTGAGATGATCCAACCGTCGAGCGTCCGGATCGGCTGCCCAGATTCGATCCGGCCCGTAGAGGTTGGCGGAGAGCACACCCCCGATCAGCGCCTCAGCCATCTGGCCGCCGCCGACGAACGCAATGGTGTCCTCACGAGCCGGGCTAGACATGACGGGCTCCGAAGATGGCACTGCCGACACGCACCAGTGTCGCCCCCTCTTCGACGGCGACTTCGTAATCGTTTGACATGCCCATGGATAGTTCGTCCATCGTCACGCCCGGAACACCCTGCGCCTCTATTCGCCGCGCTAATTCGCGGAGATCCACAAAGTACCGCCGGGCCGACTCACCGTCGGGGGCGAGCGGCGGGATCGCCATCAGCCCCTTGATGCGAAGATGAGCGAGCCCCGCAATCGTCGTAATCAGCTCTGGAAGGTCAGCGGGACGAAACCCGGCTTTTGTCGGCTCGCCCCCGACATTGACCTCGAGCAGTACGTCCTGCCGACGACCGGATTCTCCCGCGCGGCGATCGATTTCTTGCGCGAGTTCCAGGCTATCGACTGAATGGATCAGGTCGAACAGACCGATCACCGATCGCACTTTCCGCCGCTGCAGTTGTCCGATGAAATGCCACCGGACCGGTACCTGTGTGAGTGCCGCGATCTTGGGAATCGCCTCTTGTACGCGATTTTCCCCCAAGACCGTCAATCCGGCATCAATCCCCGTCCGGATCCGATCAACCGCCACGGTCTTCGTCGCAGCCACGAGGCGTATGCCGACGGGATCGCGCCCCGCCTTGTCCGCCGAGGCGCGAATTCTCGACAGGACCCATCGAACTCGCTCGGCAATCGGCTCTCCGGCGGACAAGTCCATCGCCTGAATCGGACCTCAAGAAACGTGGCCGCCGGCCCGGGCAACCAGCCCCCATTCTAACGGAAGGACTGGACAATTGGCAGGGGCACCGTCTTACCCGATCATGGGAGCAAGGCCGATGGCGCTCACCATCGTCCCGATCACTTTTCCCTCGCGGCGATAGGAAAAGAACAGGTCCTCATGACAGATGGTGCACAGATTGACGGCCGTGACAGATTTCGGAGGCACGCCGGCGGCCTGCGCCTGTCTCCTAACGAGTGCCTTCAGGTCGAGATGCCCTTTGCTGCCACGCGGGTTTCGTATCAGCGCTTCCCAGCCGGACAGGCTCGCACGCAGGCCGTCCAACACCGGTTCATCGACTTCGTAGCAGCAGGCCCCGGCAGACGGACCGATGCTGACCCGAAGCTGGTCCGGGATCGAACCGAATCGCGACTGCATGAGCGCGATCGTCTTCGACACGATGCCGGCCACAGCCCCCCGCCAGCCGACGTGAAGGGCGGCCACGACCCGGCAAGTGGGATCGTACATGAGAACGGGTACACAGTCCGCCGTCCGCACCGCAACCATGATCCCGGGCTGATCGGTGACCAAGGCATCCCAGCTACCCTGAAAATGGTCGGCCGCTGTCAGCGCCCGATCCACAATGAGCGCCTCCGTCCCATGAACCTGCTTCACCGAGAGCATCCACGACGATCGTGCGGCACCTCGCGCACCTTGAACCGGAATACCCAATTCCAAGTCAAGCTCCGCCGAATGCCTGCGGGTCCCGAAAAAATGAGAGACCCCGCTTTTCGACGGCGTGAACGCCGGCACGGTAATAACCGGGATGTTGGCCATAACCTTACTCCCGCTGCACCGTTTCCGCCCTCCTCGTGCGATCAGTCCGCTTGCTTGCGGAGAAAGGTCGGCACATCCCACTCATCCTCCACCACGAGGGCCGCGCGGTCGATTGATTCCCGCGCATCACTCATCCGCCGCAGGAAGGTCGGTCGATCAAGATCCTTCATCGAACGATCGGCCCCGGCGGCGACGCCCACTCCGGCCAGCACCGGTTGCGCCGGTTTGGAGGCACGTACTGTCGCGCGTTCCGCCGCGATCGGAGCGGCAGCGGCGTCGTTTCCCGACTCAAACCCGGTGGCAATCACGGTGACGACCAGGTCCTCGCCCATGTCGGGATTGATCACCTGCCCCACGATGATGTTGGCTTCGGGATCAGCCGTCTGTTGAATGATGGACGCGGCTTCCTCAATTTCATGCAGCGACATGCTGGGCCCGCCCGTGATGTTCAGCAGCACCCCCCGGGCGCCTTCCACGCTCCCCTCTTCCAGCAACGGACTGCAGATGGCTTTTTGGGCGGCCTCGATCGCTCGATTCGGCCCGCGGGACACCCCCATGCCCATGACAGCCCGACCGGTATGAGACATCACGGTCCGGACATCGGCAAAATCGACGTTCACATGTCCCGTGGTCGTGATGACATCGGCAATCCCTTGAATGGCCTGCCGTAACACGTCGTCCGCGACCTTGAATGCTTCGAGGAGCGGCGTCGACTTGTCGACGATTCCCAACAGGCGCTGGTTCGGTATCACCAGCAGGGTATCGACGTGCCGGCGCAAATCGCGAATCCCTTCTTCCGCATGTTTGTGCCGCCGCTGGCCTTCGTATTGAAACGGCTTCGTGACGACGCCCACGGTGAGAATTCCCATTTCACGGGCGATGCTGGCGACGATCGGAGTGGCGCCGGTGCCGGTGCCACCGCCCATCCCGGCGGTCACGAATACCATATCGGCCCCTTCGAGACATTCCCGGATGTGGTCTTTGCTTTCCATCGCCGCATCCTTGCCGATTTCTGGCTTCGCGCCGGCTCCCAGCCCGCGCGTCCGTTCCGGACCCAGCTGAATCTTATACGGGGCCAGCGACCGGTCGAGCGCCTGGAGATCTGTGTTGCCAGCGATAAAATCGACCCGGGCCAGGCCGGATGCGATCATCGTGTTAACCGCATTGCATCCGGCACCGCCGATTCCGATCACCTTGATGCGGACCGGTAACAACACATCTTCGTGGAATGAGAACATCGGGACACCTCCTCACATCTCCTCGCATGACGACAACCTGTCGCGCGCAAGGGCTCTTGGTTAAAAGATCTCAAACACCCGCTTCGTCCATCCGACCATTTTGGCCCAGGTTCCTCCATTGCGGATTCCAGCCAATTCCAGTTCATCCGCATGCCGGCGGGCATGCAGCAACAGCCCCACCCCGGTTGCATAACTGGGGTGGCCGACGATGTCTCTGAGCCCGCCAACTCCGGCGGGCATGCCTCGCCGGGCCGGCAGGTTCAGCACTTTCTCCGTCGCGTCCGGCATCCCTTCCAGCAACGACGTGCCACCCGTGATCACCACCCCGGCGCCCAACATGCCTTCATATCCGGCGCGCGCGATTTCCCTGCGCACGAGTTCAAACATTTCCTCCACGCGCGGCTCGAGGATCTCGGCGATGTCCCGGCGTGAAAACGTGCGAGCTGGGCGGTCTCCGACAGATGGCACTTCAACGACCTGATGGCCGGTCACCAGTTCGGTTCGCGCGATACCGTGTTGAGTCTTGATCCGCTCCGCCTCGGTCTGCGACGTGAGGAGACCGATCGCCAAGTCCTTCGTGAGATTCTGGCCCCCGATGGGCAGCACCGCGGAGTGACGAATACTTCCATCGAGGAAGATCGCGAGATCCGTGGTTCCCCCGCCCAGATCGACCATCGCGACGCCCAACTCGCGCTCCTCCTGGCTCAAGACCGCTTCGCTCGAAGCCAACGGCTGGAGAATGATGTCCACGACATCGAGGCCTGCTCGATTCACGCTCTTAATGATATTCTGAGCGGACGTCACCGCGCCGGTAATGACGTGCACGTTCACCTCCAGGCGATTGCCCGACAGGCCCAACGGCTCACGCACGCCTTCCTGCCCGTCGACCATGAACTCCCTCGGAAGCACATGCAGAATACGGCGTTCGTGCGGAATGACGGCAAGGGTACGCGCACTCTCGATCGCCCGATGGATGTCTTCGCGGGTGACCTCGGCGCGCTTCAGCGCCACCACGCCTTTACAGTTTTCCGCGGAAATGTGACTGCCCGCGATACCCGTGTAAACCGAGTTGATCTGCACGGCCGCCATCAATTCCGCCTCCTCGACGGCCTTCTTGATCGATTCGACGGTACTCTCGATATCGACGACCACTCCTTTGCGCAATCCGCGCGAGTGACTGGACCCGACACCGATGACGTTGAGCGCTCCGGCGTCGGTAATCTCCGCCACGATCGCGCAAATCTTCGTCGTTCCAATGTCCAGCCCGACAAGGATCTGATCTCGTTTGGGCACCGCGATCACCCCCCTCCCCGTACGATGATCCGGTTCTCGTACCGGAGATCCACTTCGTTCGCTCCGTTTCCCTGTCCGTCGAAGTTCAACGTTCGCAATGTCGGCCTCACTCGCTGGAACCGTTCCCACTGTTCACTGACAGCCTCCTCACCGAATTGGAACTGCACTCCACGGACGGAGGCCACGAGGCTTGAAGGGTTTTCGGCATTGACTTGTAATCGCCCGTCGTAGGTATGCCCGACGAGTTTCGCGAGTTCGATGCCGGACACGATGGCCTGGCGCACTTGCTCGTCACCACGAATCAGACCTCTCGGATCGATGCCCGTGACCATGGGCAACGCGTCATCGTCGACCTGTCCGAGTCGGGCCAACAGGTGACCGCTTTCGTCGCTGAGAAAGTTTTCCGCACCGGTTCGAATCACCGCGGCGGGTTTTCGCTCGACCACCGAGACCCGCAGCTCATGAAGCAGGATGCGGCTCACTACCGCTTCCTTCACCCAAGGATGCGACTCCACTTGTTCCTTGATCGCTGCCGTCACAATGTGATGAAGCGGGACACCGGGCTTGAGCCCCATGAGATCGATCACGTCCTGCTTCTGAATGCGGTGCAAACCGTCAACCGTAACGGTCTTGATCTCGAGCAGCCGTTGAAGCGCAGGCCCGGGATCTTGTGCACCCGTCACGATGGCTGATCCGAGCAGTGCGACGCCCGCCATGAGTCCGCCCCGCCGCCGGACAGTCGTCCACCGGGCCGCGGTCCCGGTCCGTCCTGCCTCAGATCGCTGACCCGCCGCCTGTTTCGTGCGCGTATCTCTCCTCTGATTTTTCCGCAGCCCCACTGGGGGTGTCTGCCCGCGCGTCCTGAACCACCGCATCACGCCAACTCCCTCTTGGCAGTCTGTGCAACTCGACCGGCACGATCGAGCGCCGATTGCAGAATCCACTCGACCAGGCTGTCGTAATCAATGCCTGCCTGCGCCGCCGCCATCGGCAGCAGGCTCGTTTCCGTCATGCCGGGTACCGTATTGATCTCCAGGACATACGGACGGCCCTGCGACGTAACGCGAAAATCAACCCGAGCAGCGCCTTCACATCCCAGCACTTGGTACGCCCGGCGCCCCAACTCTCCGATCTGCCCGAGCATCTTGGCAGGCAACGGCGCGGGGCAGAGATAGCGCGTCATGCCTTTCTGGTACTTCGCGGTGAAATCGTAAAAGCCATCCGGCGCCACGATCTCCACAGCCGGAAGGCCCGTCGGAACACCGACCGCCCGGCCCAGAATAGCCACCGTGACTTCATGCCCGGGGATATAGGCTTCAACCATGGCATCGGCATCGTACTGGTGCGCGAGGGCCAGCGCGCCTCTCCACTGTTTGGCCTGGTGAACGATCGTCACCCCAATCGTGGATCCCTGACATGCCGGCTTCACGACCACCGGCAATTTCAACTTCGCCGCCTTCAGAAGTGTGGCCAGCGAGGGCGTCATTCCTCTGGCGACAACCGTTCCGGCAGGAACCGGAATATCGTGAGCGGCGAGTACCGTTTTCGTCGTCACCTTATGCATGCCCACCGCGCTGGCTCTCACGCCGGACCCCGTATAGGGCATCCCGATCGTGTCCAGAAATCCCTGGATGGTCCCGTCCTCCCCACCCGGTCCATGCAACGAGAGGAATGCGACGGCGACCTTTCGCGCCTTCAAATCTTCGTACAAGTGGTCGGTCACATCGATGGCGACCGCGTCATACCCTCTACGGATCAGCGACTGATACACGGCCTGTCCGGTCCGGAGCGAGACATCCCGCTCGGAGGACTGCCCTCCCATCAACACTCCGATGCGCACGTTGGTCAGCCGTCCGGCCTGTGCCATTGTTTCAGAAGCTCACGCTTGGCCCACGAGTTTCAGCTCCAGTTCCAACTTCACACCGGCCTTCCGGGCGACTTGGGTGCGGACTTTCCTGATGAGCGCCAGCACATCCTTTGCGCTGGCATGACCCTGGTTCACGATAAAGTTGGCATGTTTGTCCGACACCCACGCATCGCCCACATGTGCGCCCTTGAGCCCTGCCGCTTCAACAACGCGTCCCGCCGAGTCGTTCGGCGGATTCCTGAACACACAACCGGCGCTGGGCAGCATCAGCGGTTGCGTATCGCGACGGTAATGCAAGTAGTCTTTCACGATTTTTTCGATGGCCGATCGCACACCCGGCTTGAGCTGAAGCCACACCCCCACCACAATCCCCGGCGGAAGGGTCGCCTGACGATAGGCAAACACGATCTCCTGCGCGGAGCACTCGCTCACGGTGCCCGTCGGTGACACGATGCGCACAGCCTTCACCACGTCCTTCATCTCGCCCAGCCTCGTGCCGGCGTTCATCACCACACACCCCGCCACGGTCCCGGGTATCCCGGCCGCCCATTCCAACCCTGCCAATGATCGGCGGATGGCATGACCGATGAGGGTCGGCATCCCGACGCCTCCCTCGGCATACAGAACCGATCCCGGCTCGTCCCTGACCGCACGCAACTTCGCCAGGCTGACCACCACACCTCTGATGCCCTTGTCCCGGATGAGCAGGTTGGTGCCGCCCAACACACAGATCGGAAGCCGCTGCTCGCGCGCTTGGGTAACCAGGCGGACCACGTCCTGCACGTCGACCGGCTCCACGAGGACGTCTGCCGGTCCACCGATATGAAAGGATGTATAGTCTTTGAGCGGTGCGTTGAAGCGGACCGCTCCTCTGAGACCCACCACCGCCTCCTGCAACCTGCGTTGAGTCCTGCTCCGTTGTTTTCCTGTGGCATACGAGCTGATCCCGGGCCTCATGAGCTATGTGGTCGGCTCAAGCCGAGCAAGAATTCCGGTTCCCGCTTTCCAGATGTCTCCGGCACCCAACGTGAGCACCAGATCGCCCGACTTCAGGTGGGCGAGCACCTGATCCGGCATGCTTTCTTTCCGTTCGATGAACGTGACTGACTGATGGCCGGCCGCTTTCACCGTCTCCGCGAGTTTCGCACCGGAGATACCCGGGATCGGTTGTTCGCCGGCTGGATAGATTTCCGTGATGAAGACAGTGTCGGCTAGATCAAACGCATGTGCGAAATCGTCGATGCAATCCCTGGTCCGGCTATACCGATGCGGCTGGAAGAGGACGACGAGCCGCCGCTCCCAACTCTGTTTGGCAGCAGCCAATGTCGCTTTGATCTCCGTGGGATGGTGCCCGTAGTCGTCGACGACCATGATGCCCCTGGTTTCGCCGCGCAGATGAAACCGCCGTTCGACGCCCGTGAACGCCGCCAACCCCTTGCGAATGAGGTCGACCGGAATGTCCAATTCGATCCCGATGGCGATCGCCGCCAGGGCGTTCGAAACGTTGTGAACGCCGGGCACGGCGAGCCGAAACGGTCCGAGATTTTTCCCCCGGAAATGTGCGCGAAACTCGGCGCTCCATTGTTTGAGGCTGACATCGGTGGCCTTGAAGTCCGGCACGACTCCTGCTCGCTCCTGAAGCCCGTAGGTCTGATACCGCTTGACGATGCGGGGGAAGAGCGCGCTCAGGCGTTCGTCGTCCGCGCACAAAACCGCCAACCCGTAAAATGGAACCTTGTTGATGAACTCGAGAAACGATTCATTGATTCGATCCATCGACCCGTAGTGGTCAAGATGTTCACGATCGACATTGGTGACCGCCACGATGGTCGGCGACAGACGCAGGAACGACCCATCGCTTTCATCCGCCTCCGCGACCAAGAGGTCGCCACGTCCGAGTCGTGCGTGACTGCCCAAGGCATTGACTTTCCCGCCGATGACCATCGTGGGATCAAGCCCACCCTGCGCCAGGACATTCGCCACCATCGACGTCGTGGTAGTTTTCCCGTGGGCCCCGGCAATGGCGACGCCGAACTTGAGACGCATCAATTCGGCCAGCATTTCGGCCCGAGGAATCACCGGGATCTGCTTGGACTTTGCCGCCACCACCTCGGAATTACCCGCCGCCACGGCGGAGGAGATCACTACGACCTGCGCCTCGCCCACATTGGATTCTTGGTGACCGATGAAAATCTTCCCGCCGAGCTCTTCCAGCCTCCTCGTCGTTTCGGAGGCCTGCAGATCAGATCCGGTGACTTTGTACCCCATGGTAAGCAAGACCTCGGCAATGCCGCTCATGCCAGCCCCGCCGATACCGACGAGATGAATGTGTTGGGTCTTCCGAAACATCGCCATGCGCTTTAACCCTTGTGATCCGGTTGATGCACGTAATCCATTGCCCCGTTCTCCTGCCGCACTAGGCTCCTGCCGCTCCAACAGTCCTGTTGCTGTCATACGTCACCCCCATGAGCGCGTAGCATTCACGGACAATTGCTTCGCCGGCGTCGACCCGCCTCATCTCCCAACTCTTCGCCCGCATCGTTTCCAGACGGTGCGGATCCCGCAAGATGGTCCCGATCAACTCGCTCAACCTGGCTCCCGTGAGATTCGCCTGAGGAAGCATGATCGCACCCTCAGCCGCTTCCATCTCCCGGGCATTCTTCGTTTGATGGTCGTAGATCGCCGTCGGCAGCGGAATCAGGATGGCCGGCTTCCCACAGGCCGTCAGCTCCGCGATCGTCATCGCCCCTGCGCGGGCTACCACCAAGTCGGCGGCCCGCAACACGGTCGGCATATCGTAGAAGAACGGCGCCACCTCGGCGTTGATGCCCAGAGTGCGATACGCCTCACTGACTCGCGCGTAATCAGATTCACCCGTTTGATGGGCGATCGCCAGATCGGGGCAACGCGCGATGAGCGAGGTCAATCCCTCCAGAACCGCACTGTTGATCGCCTGCGCCCCCTGGCTCCCTCCGAAAATCAGGAGGCGGGCACCTGATCTCATCGACGGGGATGCGCCGCTCCGTTCAGATTGCGCCAGAAACTCCCGTCGAATCGGTGTGCCGACCACACGAACTTTCTGTCGGTCGAAGGAGGCCGCCGCCGAGTCAAACGCCAGAAAAATCCGTTGAGCGAGCGGAGCCACCACTGTGTTGGCCATGCCGGGATAGGCATTCGGCTCGAGAATCACCCGCGGAATCCCCCTCAGCGCAGCGGCGGTCAGCATCGCCGGACTTGTGTAGCCACCCACGCCGATCACCAAATCCGCTCGACGGCGCCGGAGTATGCCCAGCGACTGCCAAATCCCCGCCGGCATCGACAGCACTCCCTGCACGATTCCCCGCAATCCTTTTCCCATCACGGGCTTGGCCGTAATGAGCACCAATTCGAATCCCTCGTGCGCGAGCACCTTCGATTCAATGCCACGCGCGGTCCCGACAAAGAGAATCCTGACGGCGGGATCGCAACGCAGAAACTCCCGCGCCAGCGCCACGGCCGGATAGAGATGCCCCCCGGTACCCCCTGCGGCAATCACGACCGTCATGGACGACCCGACCCGCCACGACCATCCCGATGCCCCGCCTCCTCCCGACCGGCCCGCCGGTCTCGTGAGATGTTCAGCAAGATCCCGACTCCGACAAGACTGACCACCAAGGAAGACCCGCCGTAGCTGACGAAGGGCAGCGTGAGCCCTTTGGTCGGCAGGAGTCCCGTCACCACGCAGGCATTGACCAGCGCCTGGATGCCGATGAGCATGGTAATACCCATGCCGAGGTACCGGCCGAAGGGCATGCGCGCCCGGGCGGCGATCTGAAATCCCCGGACAACGAACAAAGCGAAGAGCAGGATGATGGCCCCCGTCCCGACCAATCCGAGTTCTTCCCCCACCAGCGCCAGCACGAAATCCGTGTGGGCTTCCGGGAGAAAAAAGAGTTTCTGCTTCCCTTCGCCCAATCCCACTCCGAACGGACCGCCGCTGCCGAAAGCCAAGAATGATTGCGTGATTTGGAACCCCGTGTCCGAGATGTCTTTCCAGGGATTCAGGAACGTCATCAATCGCTGGCGGCGATAACTCGAGCCGAGGATGAGCGCCAAAGCGGCCGGTACCGCACACAATCCCATCGCCAGCAGATGAGAAAGACGCGCCCCGCCGAGGAACAAGAGCCCGACCGTGACCAGTCCCATCACCACGACGGTTCCCAGATCGGGCTCCAGGAGCGCCAGGCCGCCGAGCACTCCGACCACGATCAGCGCCGGCAGCAGGCCACCGGAGAAGGTCGTGAGACGGTCTTCCTTCTTGGCCAGATAGGCCGCCAGGTAGATCACCGCGACCAGCTTCATCATCTCGGCCGGCTGGACCGAAATCGGTCCGAGCCGCAACCACCGCCGGGCGCCTTTCACCGCCACCCCGAAGGAAGGAATCAGCACCATCACCAGCAGGACTGTCAAAAGCCCGAGCAACGGGATCGAGAGCCGTTTCCACCAGATGTAGTCGATGTGGGATGCGAGGTGCAGCAGCAAGAAGCCGAAGGTGAGCCAGGCGAGCTGGCGCTTGAGGAAATACCCTGAATCGTGGAATCGATTCCCCGCGACCACCGCGCTCGCGCTGAACACCATCACCAAGCCGACCAACGCCAACGTGATCGTGACGATCAACAGGGTATGATCCATCGCGACCCGCCTCGCGGTGCGCGGGCTGGCTGTGGGCCATGGCAGTGCCAGAGTGCCTGCGGATTTCTGCGACATCGTCCAGTGTCAATTCTCCTCGACCGTACCGGCCCTTACACCGGCAAGGATTGCACCAGGGCCTTGAATTGGCGGCCTCGGTCCTGGTAGTCCGCGAACATGTCGAAACTCGCGCAAGCCGGCGACAGCAGGACCACCTCGCCCGCTGCCGCACCGGCAGCGGCCTCTTCCACCGCCTCGCGCAGAGTGCTGGCCCTAATGATCGCCTGATATCCGTGCACCGCGTTCGCAATCAGCGGCGCGGCCTCGCCGATCAGCACGAGCCGCTTGACCCGTTGACGGATGGCGGGAGCCAACCTGGAGAAATCCCCTCCCTTGTCACGCCCGCCGGCAATGAGCCAAATCGGCGCCTCGATACTTTCCAACGCTTTGAGCGTGGCGTCCACGTTGGTCCCCTTGGAATCGTTCACGAAACGCACGCCTCGGCGTTCGCGGACGATTTCCAGCGCGTGCTCCAGGCCAGGAAACTCCCTCAGCACCTGACGAATCACATCGAGCGAACATCCGCTCAGTCGCGCATAGGTCGCCGCAACCATCGCGTTTTCGATGTTATGGTTCCCGATGATCCGGATCTCGTCCCGCCAGCATATCTCCTCCGGCCGACCGGTGACGGTCGTCATGATCCGATCGGCATCAAGGTACGTTCCTCCTATGATATCCGGCGGCAACGCTTGGGTCCGCGTGAACCCCAGCGCACGACCCTTCGCGCCTCTTCGAAGCGGCGCCACGCGCGCATCGTCCAGGTTGAAGAGCGCGTAGTCGGAGGGCGTCTGATTGTCAAAGATCCGGTTCTTGGCTGCGATGTACTCATCGATCGAGTCATACCGATCCTGGTGATCGATGGTGACGTTGAGAATCGCCGCGATCCAAGGATGGAACTGTTCCACTGTTTCCAACTGAAAGCTGGAGACTTCCACCACCAGGAAATCGAATGGGCCTGGTCGCCCCAGCCTGGCAGCCTGCAGTGAGTGTTCGGCTGCTTCGCTGAGGGCCGTCCCGAGATTACCCCCGACAAACACGCGCTTGCCGCTTTGCTGCAACATTTTCCCGATCAGCATCACCGTGGTACTTTTCCCGTTGGTGCCGGTCACGGCCAGGATCGGAGCGGTGAGAAATCGGGAGGCGATCTCGAGTTCGCTGATCACTTTCACGCCTCGTCGACGGACTCGCTCGAGGGCCTCCATGCGATACGGTACTCCCGGGCTGATGACCACGAGCTCGGCCGAGTCGATCGCCGATTCGTACCCGCTACCCAGCGCCACGCCGACTTTCGATTGGTCCACGTGTTGCAGCACGGCGCTCAATTCCATACGGCCTTTTCTATCGGCCACGGTCACCCGGGCGCCCGCCTCCTGCAGCAATCGCGCAGCAGCGACGCCGCTGCGCGCGAGCCCCACCACCGTCACCCTGGTCCCCGCCAAGTCCATGATCTCCTCGCTCACCATCCCATCACCGCAACTTGAGCGTGCTCAGGCTCAGCAACGCCAGGAGCACGGCGATGATCCACAGCCGCACCACCACTTTGGGTTCTTCCCAGCCCTTCATCTCGAAGTGGTGGTGAATGGGGGCCATCAAGAAGATCCGCTTGCCCCGTGATTTGAACGAGGCCACCTGGAAGATCACCGACACGGCCTCGATCACGAACACTCCGCCAACCATAAGCAGCAGCAATTCATGTTTGCTGATGACGGCCACCGTACCGAGAGCGGCCCCGAGCGGGAGTGACCCCACGTCCCCCATGAAGACGGAAGCCGGATAGGTGTTGAACCAGAGAAATCCGAGACTGGACCCTAGGATGGACGCCGTGAACACCGCCAACTCTCCGGCTCCATCGATATGAGGGATCAGCAGGTAATCCGACATCAGCCGATGCCCTGTGACGTAGGCCACTACCGTGTAGGCCAATGCGGCGACCATGACTGGTCCGATGGCCAGTCCGTCGAGTCCGTCGGTGAGGTTGACGGCATTGGAACTGCCGACGATGACGAGCACAGCGAAGACGACATAGAACCATCCCAGATCGGGCATGAAATTCTTGAAGAACGGGACACTCAGCTTGGTGCTGTAGCCCGGTAAGAAATAAAGGACGAGCGCGATGACCAGCGCGACGGCGACCTGTGCGATAAATTTCTGCGCGCCCGACAGTCCCTTCGACCGTGCCTTCATGAATTTCAGATAGTCGTCCGCAAATCCGATCGCGCAGAAGCCCAGGGTGGCTCCGAGGACCAGCCAAATGTAGGGCCGTGAAATATCGGCCCAGAGCAGCGTCGACAGCATGACGGCGAAAATGATCAGGATACCGCCCATCGTCGGCGTCCCGCTCTTGGCCAGATGCCACTTCGGTCCGTCATCCCGTACTTGTTGTCCCAGCTTGATTTCTTGGAGCTTTCGAATCACCCACGGCGCCAGCACGAACGCGATCAGAAACGCGGTGACTGCGGCATAGATGATGCGAAAGCTCTGGTACCGAAAGACGTTCAGGAAGGAGAATTCGGTGTGGAGCGGATAGAGCCAGTTATACAACATGGTGTGATCGATGCGTCTTCGATTCAACGCCCTCAGGCCCGGCCGGTCGAGGCGCCTGTCACGAAGCCTTTTTCGCTTCTCGCCTCACCCCTTGGAGCGCCTGGGCCACCTGCTCCAACCTCATCCCGCGCGACGCCTTCACCAGCACCACGTCGCCCGGTCTGGCGATGGTCTTCACGGCAGCGGCCGCTGCCGTGGCGTCAGGCACCTCGACAATTCTGGTCCGATCGAACCCGGAACGCTTCGCCCCTTCTGCCAAGCTCCGCCCAAGCGTGCCGCATGCCACGAGTTGATCGATGCCCTGCTGCGCCACGAAGGCACCGACCTCTTCATGGAACTGAACGGCACCAGGCCCGAGCTCCAACATGTCTCCCAGCACGGCGATCTTCTTTCTGCCCGTCCCTCGTTGAGCGAGCCACTGCACGGCAGCCTTCATCGACGCCGGGTTCGCGTTGTAGCAGTCGTTGATGATCGTGAGGCCGTGACTCACCACGACCTGCGATCGCATGGCCGCAGGCCGGAAACGGGATAGCCCCTGCGCGATGACGGCTCCGGGCAGTCTGAGCACAGAGCCGACCGCTCCCGCGGCCAGAGCATTGGTGACGTTGTGCGCGCCCTGCACACGGATGTGAACGATGGTGTGACGAACTTTTCCCGGAAGCAGGAGTCGGAATATGGTCCCGTTGCGCTCATCGGATTTCACATCCATCGCGCGCACATCGGCCTTTGCCGAAAAACCAAACGACACCACGCGGCATCGAGCTCTAGCCGCCAGGTAGTCGTAGTAGAGATCGTCGGCATTCAACACCGCCGTGCCGGCAGCCGGCAGGAGATCCAACAACTCCGCTTTCGCCTGGGCGGATCCTTCCATATTCCCGAAGAATTCCAAATGGTCCGGGCCGATGTTCGTGATAATACCGATCGTGGGCCGGGCCATTTCGCAGAGTCTGGTGGTCTGACCGACGTGGTCGACCCCCATCTCGATGACCGCCCCTTCATGTCGCCCGCTGAGACGGAACAACGTCTGTGGAACTCCGATACGGTTATTCAAGTTTCCTTCTGTCTTCAGCACTTTCCACCGATACCCCATGACGCTAGCGATCATTTCCTTGGTGGTGGTTTTGCCGTTACTGCCCGTCACCGCCACAACCGGAATGTCAAACCGGCTCCGGTGATGCGTCGCAAGCTGCTGGTACGCGAACAGCGGATCGCGGACGCCGAGGATAAACGGCATGGTCCGCTTCGACCCGGGACGCAAGGCAATCACGCCCACGTCATACGAGTCGTGGACGATCGCTCCCGCGGCTCCTCGCGCTAACGCTGTGCCGACGAAGTCGTGCCCATCAAAACGATCGCCTTTCATGGCAAAGAAGAGATCCCCAGGACGGATCGATCGGCTGTCGAGGCTGACCTGCCGGACGCGTTGTTTCATCCACCCGAGCCCCTCGCCGGCCAGGACCTTGGTGCTGATGACTTCCCGCAGCTCTTCGACGGTAAATAGAGGCATCAAAATCCTCGCCTGCGCCGACGGATCGAGGCCCTGGTTATGCGCAGGTTCTGAGCTGTGCAATGGCTTCACGTGCCACTTCGCGATCGTCGAAATGGAATTTCTTCGTGCCGATGATCTGGTAATCTTCATGCCCCTTGCCGGCAATCAGGACCATGTCCCCGGAGCGGGCTTCTCGCACCGCCACGCCGATGGCCTCCCGCCGATCGGCTACCTTCCGATACTGGACTTGCGGGCGCTGTTGCAGGGCATCGGTCACGCCGACTTCGACCTCTAGGAGAATCGCCTCTGGATCCTCCGTCCGAGGATTGTCGGACGTCAGGATGACGACGTCGCTGTACCGCACGGCGGCTGCACCCATTTTCGGTCTCTTCCCGCGATCACGGTCCCCTCCGCAGCCGAACACCGTAATGATGCGCCCCGTTTTCAACGCCTGCGCTGCCGTCAGCAGACGGACCAACGCATCTTCTGTGTGCGCATAGTCGACGACGACGGCGAACGGTTGCCCCGCCAGCACGCGCTCGAACCGTCCCGGCACGTTGGCCACCTGCGCGATCGCCCGGCGAACTTGATCTGGCGTGGCCCCTTCATGCAGCGCAACGCCGATCGCGGCCAGGAGGTTATAAACGTTGTGCTCGCCCACGAGCTGGCTCTCGACTGGAAAGGATCCGGCCGGCGTCACGGCGGTAAACGTAGTGCCTCCTAGAGAGAGGCGCACGTCTTCGGGTCGCAAATCCGCCTCGGCCTTCACGGCGTAGGTCCAAACCGGCGCCGGGCACAGGCCCTTGATCCGGCTTCCGGCCGGATCGTCCACGTTCACAATCGCGCGCTTGTTCAGCTTGCGTGTGCCGGTCATTCCAGTGAACAGCCGCAGCTTGGCCTGGAAGTACTCTTCCATTGTGTGATGGAAATCGAGATGGTCCTGCGTCAGATTGGAAAATACGCCCACGTCGTACTCGCATCCGGTGGTGCGATCCTGTGCAAGGGCGTGGGAGGACACCTCCATGACTGCCGTCGTGCAGCCCTCGGCCACCATCCTGGCCAGTAACTGCTGCAACTCGATGGCCCCGGGAGTCGTGTGCGCGGCGGATATCGTGTCTTTGCCGATCTGATAGGCCACCGTCCCGATTAATCCTATCGGCCGGCCCAGCTCCTCCAACAACGCCTTACACACATAGGTCGTGGTCGTTTTCCCGTTTGTCCCCGTCACCCCGATCATTCGGAGCCGAGTTGATGGATCTCCATAGAAACGGCTGCCGAGCAGGCCGAGCGCCTTCCGTGAATCCGTCACCCGGGCGGAAGGAATCGACGAGTCCGCCGCCGGCTGCTGCGTCACCAACGCGGCCATGCCGGCCTTCATCGCAGCCGGAATGAACCGATGTCCGTCCGCCTGCTCGCCTTTGACTGCCACAAACAGGCTACCCGGCCCCACCGTGCGGGAATCGTCGGTAATCGCGGCCACCCGCACATCGAGATTTCCGTGCCGATCAAGGATCTCCACCTGCCCGTGAAGCGCCTCAAGCATCGTTGCAAACGTCATCGCTGTCCCGCTGCCGCGCGATTAGTGTCCACCCGACGCCATGACCAGCTTGACCGGTTCGTTCGACAACACGCCTAAGTAGTTCAGCACCTGCGCACCGACACGGTTGAACACTGGCGCGGCCACGGTCCCACCCCAGGCTTCACCCTGCGGTTCGTCGATCACCACGATCATGGCCAGTCGCGGAGAGTCCGCGGGAGCATAGCCCACGAAGGAGCCGACAAACTGAGACGCGGAATATGTCCCGGTCTGCGGATCGATTTTTTGGGCGGTCCCGGTCTTCCCAGCGACCCGGAATCCGGCAATGGCGGCTTTCCCACCCGTGCCGTCTGTGATGACGCCTTCAAGAATCGCGGTCACCGCTCGGGCTGTGTCCGGAGAGACGATGCGTCGCTTCACTTGAGGAAGTATCTGCTTCAGGACACGCCCCTGAGCATCGCGAATTTCCGACACGACATAGGGCTTCATCAACACGCCGCCATTGGCGATGGCGGCAACGGCGGACACCATTTGCATCGGTGTCACGCCGATCTCCTGTCCCATCGAGATCGAGGCGACCGACCGCCGACCCCATTCTCGCGGACTCTTGAGTAGCCCCACAGCTTCTCCGGGGAGATCAATGTCGGTACGCTGACCAAAGCCGAACGCCTGGAGATACCGATAGAGTCGTTGATCGCCCAACCCCATGCCGGTCTTCGCCGCGCCGATGTTGCTGGATTTCTGGATCACCTGCGCAAACGAAATCCACCCCAACTTCTCGTGGTCATGAATCGCCGTATTCGCAATGGACCAACGCCCGTTTTCGCCGAATACCATCGTATCCGGTCTCATCACTCCCTCTTCGAGAGCAGCTGCGGCAATGATTGCTTTCATGGTGGAACCCGGTTCATAGGCATCCGTGAGCGCACGGTTCCTCCAGCGATCAGGTCCCAACGCCGAGACGGCATTCGGGTCGAATCGAGGACTGATCGCCAACGCCAACAGCGCCCCGGTCCGTGGTTCCAGCACGATCATCGTTCCCGACCTCGCGTGCGTCCGGATGACCGCCTCCTCCAACTCCTTTTCTGTAATGTACTGAATCACCTCGTCGATCGTGAGCACGAGGTTATGACCAGGGGCAGGGTTCTGCTCTGCCAGCCCCTTCGGAAAGACGGTGCGTCCCATGGCATCGCGCTGCAGAACCGTCACCAGCTTCTCTCCGTGCAGCTGAGATTCATACCGGCACTCCACGCCCTCCAGTCCTTCGCCGTCCATTCCAGCGAATCCAAGGACGTGCGAGAGGAGCGGTCCTTTGGGATAGAACCGACGCCCCTCCATGACGACCCCGATCCCTTCCATCGATAATTGCTCGAGCCGGGGACCCTGCTCGGGGTCCAGTTTTCTCGCCAGCCACACGAACCCTCGATCCTGCCGGAGCTTCCGCTCCAGCTCATCAGTGCGCATGTGAAGGACGGGCGACAGGGACCGCGCAGTTCTAGCGGGACTATCAAGCACGGTCGGCACGCCGAAGACGGACGGTACCTCCAGATTCATCGCTAGCATCTTCCCGTGGCGGTCGACGATCGATCCGCGCGCACCTTCAAGCGACACGGTTTTCTGATGCTGCCGGTCGGCCTTGACCGCCAGTTCGGCCGCCTGCAGAATTTGCAGCGTCACCAGCCGGAACAGAACGACGCCAAAACCGCACAGCAGCAGCAACAACACGACGTACCGACGACCGCGCGAGACAGGGGTAGCCACTATCTCCTCCCGCCAGACCAATCATTCTTCGCGATGCGTACTGCCTCCGAAATGGCGCGAGACGGCGGCACGCTCTCCGGATTTGATCGCACCATGATCACCTGACCTGGCTGCGGCAGAACCATCCCGAGTTTTTCCGACGCCGCTTTCGCGATCCGGTCCGAGGCACTGAGCGAGGAGAACTTGACGCGAAGCTGGTCCCGCTCACGCTCAAGCATCACCTTGTCTCGCTTGAGTCGCTCGATGTGATAGCCGACTCGCACCATATCCACCCGCTCCCACACAAACAGGAATACCAGGCACAACCCAGCCAGCACAGCTAGCATTCTCATCAGATCACACCATCCTCTGCGGCAACCGTTCCGCAATCCGTAGCTTGGCGCTTCGCGCCCGCGGATTCACTCGACGCTCCTCCTCGGAAGGGAGTACAGGTTTCCTGGCGAGCAGCGACAGTTTCGCATCGGCACCTCGCGCAAGTGTTCGGAAGGTATGTTTGACGATACGATCTTCGAGCGAGTGAAAAGAGATCGCACAGATTCGTCCACCGGCAGTCAATACATCGACGGCATCCCGAAGCGACGGCTCCAGCGTGTCAAGTTCCTGATTGACGGCAATACGAAGGGCTTGGAAGGTTCTCGTCGCGCAATGGATCCGTCCATTTCGATAGGCAGACGGCACCGACTTCGCAATGATGGAGGCCAGCGCGCGGGTCGTCTCGATTGGATGATGGGCCCGCTCACGCACGATGGCGCGCGCAATGCGCCGTGAATAGCGCTCCTCTCCGTACTGAAAAATGATGTCTGCGAGCCGGTCTTCCCGACTCCTGTTCACCAGTTCTGCCGCCGTCATACCGTCCGCCTGATCCATCCGCATGTCGAGCGGGCCGTCCTGGAGAATGCTGAACCCTCGCGCAGGATCGTCCAGCTGCGGGGAAGAGATACCGAAATCGAACAGCACCCCGTCGACGGATGAGATGCCCGCTCCCGTGAGATGGCGCTTTAAGTCCCGATGATTGCCTCTGAGCAGCACAGCCCGGTCTCCAAATCGAACCAACCGCTGTCGACTGAAATCAATCGCCTGGGAATCCCGGTCCAAACCGATGACCTTCGTGTTGGGATGAGAAGATTCCAAGATCCCCTCTGCATGCCCACCATACCCCACCGTGCAATCCAGGATCGTCATTGGCCGTTGAGAAATAAGCCAAAAAGAGACTTCTTTGCTTAGTACGGGAACGTGCCCATATTCATATTGTATATTGATGCCCACTTACTACCACTTCCACCCACATAGTTGGCGGAGTATACTCCCGCCGATTTAGTTGTCAATAGGAATTTCACGGACTTAGAAAGTTTCGGATGTATCCACCTTGCGGTGCCGTAGGGCGAGCAACTATTCGATCAGCCTTCCAGCTTACTCACTACTTCGAATGAACTCCCTTCGCTCTCCACAATGAGCCGCCACGCAAGGGCTTCAACTCTTGTTGTTTGTTTGACTTCTAACGACTTGGGATAGAGAATGTTTTCATGCTTGCGCTGCAGAGAGCCTCAGGAAATTTGCCTGCTCTTTCTTCCTTGGGGGCACTGCTTGCGCTCTGTCTTGTCCCCGGAGAGGCGGTGGGCCGGGAATTCCATCCCGAGAATGCCCTCAACCAGCCTGCCCCAGTCTACTGGTGCCCCTCCAAGACGCCCGATCAACAGATTTCAACGAAGAAGGGCACGGGCTGTCAGCCTCTGTACAACCAGCAGGCGGAAGAATCATTTCGGAAAAGCGCGCGCCAACAGGGCTTCGATCTTCCGGATCGCGATCCGATAAAAATTGTTGAATTGCAGAACGCGGCCTCCAGATTCTCCGATCGCTACCGGACGTTTCTCTCCTGCTGCTCGAC
>JBQTIO010000069.1:0-2396 GCA_052388075.1 Nitrospiraceae bacterium | reverse complement strand
TGCCTGCCTGAGACGAAAGTCTTGATCATGTCCGACGACCACGAGGACATGCGGATTCTCGCGGCACTGCGGGCCGGCGCGTTCGGCTATGTCCGCAAGCAGGCTGACCATGCGGAATTGTTGCGAGTTGTGAGAGCTGCCGGCCGAGGGGAGCACGTGCTGTTGCCCTTTGCACCCGATCGGCTTGCGCACAGCCCGCTGGTGGCGGTCGGGCAGGCATGGGGCGAGGAGAAGGCCCTGCTGCCGAAACTGACTGACCGGGAGCGCGAGATACTGGCCTGCGCGGCAGCCGGCCGGAGCAACAAGGAAATTGCCGACCAGCTCTGCGTCTCGATCGACACAGTCAAAACCCACCTGCATCATGTCTATCAAAAACTCTCCGTCCATGGGCGCGTTGAGGCAGTGCTGGCCTACCTGCAGGCCAAGTAGGCTGACCCATTCCCCTCCCTTTCACCCGAACGGTGTAGGCCAATTCAATCCTTTAGGTGATGGCGAACTGTTCGATGCAGGTCCTAGGATTGTTTTGTCGGCACGAGGCAATCCGCGGTCACGCCGATCTGCAGGACATAGGGGCTTCAGCAAGGAGGTGGGGGGAGAGACGCGACGCTGTCCGGTGGACTCTTGAGGGTAGCCGAATTTCAGGAGCATCATGTTTGTGCTGACCATATGTAGGCAGATGGCGGAACGCGCGAACCTCGGAGCTGCCAAACCGAAGGGGTAAGGAGGTGACGAACATGCGGCAGATACACCTAATGGATCACGTATGGGAGAATGGGCTGGCGATTCTCCTGGTGGCGTTTTTTATCGGGATCGTGGTGTTCGCGATGTTCATGGGTGGCTTCTAGACGGATGAGTCACAAGCGAGCAGGTCAGCACCGGAGCTATCCATCAACTCGCCGATGCCGTAACTCCTGGGCGTCCTCAGGACGAGACCTCGCCGGAGCCGGAACCTGACGGCTCCGGCTGGTCACTCAGTGAAAGCGGCGAGGGAAAGAGGGATGTGTCGTTCGCCTGGGAGGGGGGTGCACCATGTCATGGGCGTATTGGGGAATCGTGGTGGGGTTGGCAGCGATGGTGGCGACCTTATTGCTGTGCATAGGGTTCTTGTCCCCCAAGGCGAAGGGGTCGTCTTCAGCACCGGGTAGCAAGCTCGATGAGCCGGGGGAGGCAGTCGAGCAAGATTCAGGCGGCTACCGTCGGGCTGCGTAGCACAGCGACAAGTCCAGGCCAAATCCGTTGTAGTATGAGGTGTAACCCACCATCGTCGAGATGAGCTGTGTCAGTTGGTAAGTGCTTGTGTGAGAGATGACAGAGTGACGGTCTGACAGGCATGGCGTTCATTAGTCTCGGTCCTCGGAGCCACTGAGGTCCGGAGCTGAGAGAGAGTCCCTCACCCGTTCGGACGAGTCAGAATCTCGCAAAACAAGTCGACGGTCTTTTGAAAGAGAAACAGCACCGTATCCTGCGAAGACGCGGCTATGGCAGCGCGTGCGCTGGTGCGGATCGCCTCAACGGGGAGGCCGTGGCGTCGGGCTACCAGCAGGGCATCGTCCAGATCGAGCTCCGTTCCCCGGCGAAGTTTGGCGATGACGAAATCGACCGGAGACAGCACACGAACTCGGAGACTGGGTCGATCGACGAGATTCTGGGCGCGGTCTCGGTAGCCGGGTGGCATCGCGACGACCGACCAGCCGGAAAAGTTTTGCGTCAGATCGGCCGGGATCCATTGTGCCGTTAGATAATCCATCAGCCCTGTCAGCGGGCCTTCAAGTTCTGCGTCGACATCGCGCGTGGCCCGATCAGGAATCCCATACGCATGCAATGCCAGTGCGCCCACGAGGAGCAGGTCGACCGACTCGCCGGTGTCCGTCACGTACCGGGTGAGTAGCTCGATGAGATACTCAGCGGTGAGCGTAGGCAAAGTAGACCGCCTCGGCGAACACGCGGTAGTCTCGGAAATCAATCGGACCAGGGTCAGCTGGTAGGGGAGTTCTGTCAAAGAGGTAGGTCAGCAAACGACGGTACTGCGTATACCACCGGCAGGCCGTCTGATAGGCCTGTTGCACAGCCGGCTCGGTCTGCCAGGGTGTGAGGTCAAGTTGATCATTCAGGAGAACTTCAAGCCAGAAAATTCGCCGGCCTTGTGGGGTTCGGATAGCCTCGTCGACCGATACCGCGCCAAGATACGCTGGCAGCAGTTTGAGCGAAGCAGGAGGTTGATGGGATGGTTGCTCTGACATGCGCCCAGTGTAGCACAGAGGTGAAATGAGAAGAACCTACCTTCAAAAACGACCGGCTTGACAGGGCATAAACCGGTCGCTACACTCGCCCCCCTCATCGTTAGGAAACAGTACAAAATGGAGCCTTCCCTTTCTAGCTCCCTCTGTACGTCTTCC
>JBQTIO010000068.1:0-4153 GCA_052388075.1 Nitrospiraceae bacterium | reverse complement strand
CCTTCCAGTTCCATGATCCGCAGCGCATTGGTCGTGGGGCAGGGACCCGGCCTGAGTCGGTAATCGAACTCGAGTGCGCCGGCCGAAACGGTTTCCTGAAAATGCGCGTTGGTGAGGGAAGGGATTTCCTTTTCCAAGTCCGTCAACTCCAAGTCGTGGGTACTTACCAGTCCAAGTCCATTTCCTGTTGCGAGACGCTTGATGTAGACCCGGCTTCCGATGAGGCGCTCGCGATTGTTGGTACCTTTGAATATTTCGTCGATCAAGAAAAGCACGGGCGGTGCCGTGCGTTCCTGGGTCGCGTCGAGAATCGTCTTCAGCCGTTTCACCTCGGCGTAGAAAAATGATAGGCCGGCATCGAGCGAATCGTCGATGCGGATGCAGCAGGCCAGCCGGCTCCAGGTCCAGTCAAATCGTCCCGCGCAGACCGGACCGCCCGCTTGAGCCAGGCAGAGATTGATGCCGACCGTGCGGAGAAACGTGCTCTTGCCCGACATGTTGGAGCCGGTCACGAGCAGGATGGTGCCGAGGCCCTCGATCGAGAAGTCATTGGTCATCAGTGTGGTGGCAGGGATCAAGGGATGACCCAGCGCCGTGGCTGCATACGAACCAGCTGAACCGTCCTGATCATGCGCCGCTTGCCTGGGCGACGGCCACGCGTAGGACGGATGGAGATAGGCAAACGTGGCGAGCGCTGACGCCGCTTCGACTTCCGCCAGGCGGTCGAGCCACATCGGCAGGTGGGCCTGGACACGCCGTTGCAAATGTTGCAGGCGAAGGGCGAAAGACAAATCCCAGGGACCGATCGCATTGCAGAACAGATGCACCAGTGGATGGGCCTTGACGCTGATTCCGTGGAGGACCCTGGCGACCCGGCGAATCAGCGATGAGGGGGCAGCGGCGGTTTCGGTCAGCACGCGGCAGGTCGCGGCGAGCGCCGTTCCGGGACGACGGGCATGTTGCTCGAGATACCGCAGCACGGTGCCGAATTTGTCGACTTCGTGGTGCAGTCCCACCGCATGTTCGAGTAGTTCCTCACCTTGATCGGTCAGGAGATAGATCAAGGCATAGAGCCCGAAGGAAAACATCCAGTAGCCGGGCAGCCAGTTCAGTAACGCGGCCAGTCCGAGGGTGGCGGTCGTGAGCGCCAGGATCGTCTGAACCGAGAGCAGCAGGCGCAAGCGCGGAATGTGGTGTTGGTGTTGGAGAACGGCGGCCAGTCGTTGGCCGTTGATCTCTTGCTCGTCGAGCAGGTGGGCGGTGAGGACCAGTCGATCGCGAAAGCGAGAACGAGGTGCAAGTTCACGGATGAGCGTCTGGCGTGCGGTCCAGACCTTGGCGTCCGGTGGTTGTAAGAGCAACCAGCCGGCCAGGCGATCCCGTCCGTGTGACGACACGGTCGTATCCAGCAGTTGGAGCAGCGAATGGGTTCCAATGAGATCCAGGTCTGTGGCATAGGGGTGTTGCGATGGGATCGGATGAGCCCGTTCAGGAATCTGCTCCCAGTCAAGACGGATTCTGGCGAGGTGGCTCCGCTTGATCCGTTGCCACTGCCGGAGGCGATGAATCCGGCTCTCCAGCCTGTTATGATAGCCGGCCACGACCGCAAAGACGGTTACGAAGGTGGCCAGCGACCAATTCCCGATTTGGAACCAAGCGATTTTGTAGAACGTGATGGCGCAGAGGAGCGCGGCAATGAAGAGGATGAGACGCCAGCGGGAGAACGCCGAACTGGCTCGTTGCCCCTTCCGGATGAGCGCGGCTATTCGCCGAAGCAGCCGCTCCAGTTGCGGCTCGCGGAGTGGTGCCGACATGGGAACTGACCTTACTGGAAGGTTCTCTTCCCGTCAATGATCGGGAGCGGGATGGGTGGCTGGCAGTAGGGTTTAGGCCGGCTCAATCCTGCGAGGCGCTGTGATGAGCAACCTAGGCCGACCCCCCTATTCCCATGTGCATCAGATCAACGTCTCCGACGGAGGCGTGCCCAAGCGGCCGGTGCTTGAAGCGAGAGTGACCAAGTCAGGCGTGGAAGGCGATCGACAACGGAACCTGAACGTCCATGGCGGGCTGGATCGGGCCGTCTGTCTCTTTTCCCTCGAACTGCTCGAACGGCTGCAAGACGAAGGACATTCGATTGATCCGGGCTCATCGGGAGAAAATCTGACGCTCGTGGGGTTGGAGTGGGATTGCATTCAGCCCGGCGTGGTGCTGTCGGTTGGGCCTGAGATCCTGCTCGAGGTGACGCACTACACGGCTCCTTGTAGTCAGAACGCTCGATGGTTTCGTGAGGGGGACTATCAGCGCATCTTGCAGAAGAAGAATCCAGGCTGGAGCCGGGTCTATGCGAAAGTGTTGCGGGAGGGCGTGGTGAGGCCGGGCGACGCAGTTGAAGTGAAACAATTGTGAATTGTCAGTGTGTAATTTTTAGTTAGGGCCGAACTAAAAACTCAAAATTCACAATTTAACACTGGTGAAACATCGAGATGGAGCGAATACTCGAGCCGGAATTGATGGATGATCCTGCGCAGGCGGAGGCCTACGCACGCGCCGACTTCTCGGAAGAGAACCAGGGCTTCGTGAATCGGTTCCGTGACTACTTTCCGGAGTTTTCCGAAGGCCGTGTTCTGGATCTGGGCTGTGGTCCGGCCGACATTCCAATTCGTTTCGCCAAACTCTATCCCACTTGTCATGTGCTCGGCGTTGATGCCTCGGCTCCGATGATCCGGTTGGGAGAACAAGCGGTGAAGCACGTAGGGCTGACCGATCGCATCACCTTGCAGTGCGAGCGGTTTGAAGCGGTTCCAGGCGCGAGGATTGTTGATGCAGCTATTTCCAATAGTCTCCTACACCATCTGCCGAATCCATTGCAGTTTTGGCACAAGCTTCGCCAACTCGTGAAGCCAGGCGCGCCGGTGCTGGTGATGGATCTCATCCGGCCCGACTCACCGGAAGGAGCGCAGGCGATCGTGGATCGCTATGCGGCTGGCGAACCTGACATTCTACGGCGTGACTTCTACAATTCGCTGCTGGCTGCCTTTACCGAGGATGAGGTGACGACGCAACTTGCCCGCATGAACCTCACGCGGCTGTTGATCGATGTGCCGGATGATCGCCATTGGGTCGTCGGAGGAATTGTCTATTGATCGAACTAGGGGCCAATCGGCCACTTGTGATCCTGCTACTTCTCGCCTTGACCTCGTTCCTGAATTCGCCCGCCCTTGCACAGCTTGATCGCCTCAAGAAGTCCAAAGGCTTGACCCAGGAAGCGGTTGTTGAATCTCCCATGGTCACAATTTCCGAAGGACCATTCGAAATGGGTTCAAGTGGACGGCAGGCGCTGGAGGACGAACGCCCGCTGCATCAGGTCTGGCTCTCCACCTTTTCGATGGATCTGCACGAAGTGACGACGGAACAGTATGCGGCGTTTCTGGCGGCCGGGGGGCGTGAAGCTCCGTGGCAATGGAACCAGGTCGATCTCGCGTTGCACGGCGATCGTCCTGTGATCGGTGTCGATTGGCGCGATGCTGATGCCTATTGCCGGTGGAAGGGCAGGCGGCTGCCGACCGAAGCGGAGTGGGAAAAGGCGGCGAGGGGGACGGATGGGCGGCTCTATCCCTGGGGCAATCAGGAGCCCATCAAGGACCTGGCGAACTTCGCATTGGGCGCGCGGTTCAGCTACAGCCAAGTGCTCCTGCCCGCGCACTCGTACGAGCGGGGGAGAAGTCCGTACGGGCTCTATCAGATGGCCGGCAATGTGTGGGAATGGGTGCAGGACTGGTATGGGGCAAGCTACTACGAGACCTCACCGGAACGGAATCCGAGCGGCCCGGAACAGGGCCAGTTCAGAGTGGTGCGCGGCGGGTCCTGGTCGGACTTGCCGAAGTATCTCCTGACGTACGGGCGATTCAAACTGCTTCCGGAGACACGCAACAGTTATACGGGTTTCCGCTGCGCGAGGTAATAACAGGATGTTGAAATAGGCGCCGAACTGTGTTCTCGGTCAGCCGTCTCCTAGCGAGGTAACACCCGGTGAAGTATGGATTTTGTGTCCGACGCCCCGCTGGATGCACGGTGCATTCGAGCCCTCACCGTTCTCGATAACGGGACCTTACAGTGCTCCTTGTGCCTTCGACATGGCTTCTTCAAGCGTGGG
>JBQTIO010000067.1:0-7589 GCA_052388075.1 Nitrospiraceae bacterium | reverse complement strand
GGACGTTCCCCTTGTACATTACGTGCGGGGTGGCGAGCTATCTGTATGCGCAGACGCGGTTGCCGCTGTACGCGCAGGCGACGTCGTTTCCGTTGGTGGCGGCGGTGGTGGGGCCGATGTTCATTCTACCGAACGTGGGCTTGAACGAGTGGGGCCATGCGTTCTGGTTTGTGGATGAGCTGTTTTCGGCGCCGTTGCATTGGGGGTTTGTGACGCTGGGCTGGTGCGGGCTGTTTGGGGCGGCCGGGGGGGTGGCGGCGCAGATCGTGTCGCGGATGTCGAATCTGGCGGATGTGATCTGGAACAACGCGCCCAAGGCGATTCTGGATCCGTTCCCCAGCCAGATGCCCACCGGGGCCAAGACCGGCGGCTACTGAGGGGGATGGGACGGAGCGCAGACCACATGAACCGTAGGTCGGCAGCGGCGGGTGAGTCCGGGGTTCCTTCGGGGAGCTTCGGGGCTCGCCCCCGGCCGGCTGGAATGACGGAGGGTGTCAGTTATGTTTAGAACCGACGAGATTATTAAAGCTTCGAAGTTGCCGCCCGAAGGCGTTGCGATGTCCCGGCACATCGACTACATCTATTTCATCCCGATTTTGTTCGTCACCATTATCGGGACCTTCCACATGCACTTTGATCTGCTGGCCGGAGACTGGGATTTCTGGCTAGATTGGAAAGATCGGCAGTGGTGGCCGATCGTGACACCCATTACCGCGATCACCTTCTGCTCCGCGCTCCAGTACTACAACTGGGTGAACTATCGACAACCGTTTGGGGCGACGATCACGATCCTGGCGCTGCTCGCCGGCAAATGGGTCACGATCATAGCCGCCTGGTGGTGGTGGTCCAACTATCCGTACAACTTCGTCATGCCCGCCACGCTGCTTCCCAGCGCACTGGTCCTCGACATTGTCCTCTTGTTGACCAGGAACTGGACGCTCACCGCCGTGATCGGAGCGTGGATGTTCGCAGCACTGTTTTACCCGACCAACTGGGCCATATTCGCATATAGCCACACGCCGGTCGTCGTCGATGGAACGCTGCTCTCATGGGCTGACTACATGGGCTTCGCGTATGTCCGCACCGGGACGCCTGAGTACATTCGGATGATCGAGGTGGGATCGCTCCGCACATTCGGCGGACACAGCACCATGATCTCTTCCTTCTTCGCGGCCTTCGCCTCTTCCTTGATGTACATATTGTGGTGGCAGTTCGGGAAGTTCTTCTGCACCGCGTACTTTTACATCACGGATGACCGGCAGAGAACCACGAAGGTCCATGATGTGTTCGCGTACGGCGAACTGGTTCGTGCAGAGAAAGCCAAACTTGCGGGGGGAAAAGTATGAACGCCAAAAACGTCTTCAAACTGTGGGTGCTTGGGCTCTGCGGGACGGCGACGCTGGCGTTCACGCCGGCGTTTATCACCCCTGCGTTTGCCCACGGGGAGCGATCCCAGGAACCGTTCCTGCGGATGCGGACCGTGAATTGGTATGACACAGAGTGGGTCGGAAAGTCGACTGCTGTTAATGATGTGACGGCGCTGAAGGGCAAGTTCCATTTGTGTGAGGACTGGCCTCGGGCGGTCGTCAAACCTAACCGAACGTTCCTCAACGTCGGCTCCCCCAGTTCGGTGTTTGTGCGCCTCAGCTCGAAAGTAAACGGGACGCCGATGTTCACCTCGGGCCCGATGGAGATCGGTCGGGACTACGAGTACGAGGTGACATTGAAGGCTCGGTTGCCTGGCCATCATCACATTCATCCGATGTTTGCCGTCAAAGATGCAGGCCCTATCGCCGGGCCTGGGGGCTGGATGGATATCACCGGTAGTTATGCCTCTTTCACCAACCCCATAAAGACGCTTACCGGAGAAACGTTCGATTCGGAAACGAAGGGGACGGCAACCGGCATCATGTGGCACCTCTTCTGGGGAGCCGTTGCCATATTCTGGGTCGGCTTCTTCATGGTCAGACCGATGTACCTCGTGCGCGCCAGAGTCCTGGCAGCGTATGGGGACGAGATCTTGCTGGATCCGATCGATCGCAAGGTTGGAGTCGCCGTTCTGATCTTCGTCTTGGTTGTCGTGACCATCGGGTACTTCTCTGCGGAATCTTCACACCCTGTTACCGTGCCTCTCCAGGCAGGCGAAACAAAGATAAAACCGCTGCCGGTGAAGCCGAACCCGTTAGTGGTTGATGTGACCCATGCGGAGTATGATGTTCCAGGCCGTGCACTACGTATGACTCTCCATGCTACGAATAACGGCACTCAGCCTGTCAGCATCGGAGAATTCACCACGGCCGGCATCAGGTTCACGAACAAGGTCGGCGCAGCTAAGCTCGACCCAAACTATCCGGCTGAACTCGTGGCGGCATCCGGCTTGACGATGGACAATGAAGCTCCGATCATGCCCGGCATGACCGTTGACATCAAGGTCGAGTCAAGGGATGTTCTCTGGGAAGTGCAGCGATTGGTGGATATTCTCCACGATCCGGATCAGCGCTTCGCAGGGCTGCTGATGTCGTATACCGACTCCGGTGAGCGACTCATCAATCCTATCTGGGCTCCTGTACTCCCGGTCTTCACAAAATTGGGAGTATAACGGAACCGTGCGTCTGACGCCGGCCCGTCCCCGTCGAAAGACGGAAGGCGGGCCGGCGTTTTTTTGCCCTGCCTCTTTGCCAAGGTGACAACACGTCGCGTGAGGCCAGCCAATGACTTCTGCTGGGAGAGCAGAAATCATCCGGCAGGAAGGTCCTCTCTGGGGGCGAGTTGAGGAGAATTCTCCATAACAGGGATAGTCAGCCAGCCTGTTGCGAGAGCCCGACCAACCTGACCAACTTGCGGGCCTTTTTCAGACCTCGCAACAGGGGCGCTGCTCCTCCAATAGCGACCGCATCAACAAGACAATACCACGCCCCCACACCGCTGGGCGGGTTTCCCTGGGGCCACCCGAGCAGCGGGTCGATCGTGGCCCATTTCCAGGCTCCAACTGCCGTCCCGATCAATTCCAGCCATGTGGTAATGAAGAACGCTGCAAGGTACACCATCGGCGAGCGGCCGGTGACCAGCCAGGCCAAGAAAATGCAGAACAGCATGGCACCGACCGAATCTCCCTGCTCTGCATAGCCGCTGATTCCCCAGAGAGACCATCCGCCCCACACCCCGATCACAAAGACCGCGATGCCTCTGGCATACCGTACGAAAAGCCCGGACCGAGCCAACGCCACCGCCGTGAGATACACCATCCCGTGACCGGGCGGGACATAGGCCGGCACGTTCTCAAACCGATAGGTGTAGCCCCCCATATAGAGCGACGCGAAGTGTTCGCCCAGCGTGGCGAACAGGACAGCAATCATGACCTGCATCCGCGTTTCTCTGTTTTCACCGAGCAAGAGCCAGGCTAGAAAAACCCAGGCTAAGGCCCCCAAGGCCCGCTGCTTGTCGACACTCGCGTCGATTTCGAATAACGAACTGACACCAACGCTGAAGAAGGTGAAGACTGCGATGAGGTAATCCCGCTTTTGATGGGCATAGTCGGCATTGACATGGGGGAAATGCCGTAGCATCCTGGCGCTCATGGCCTGTATGCTGGCCATGGCGGACGAAGTGGGACGGAGGGTTTCCATGGATCAATCCATTGAATTTTCAGTAGGATACGGCAGCCATCATACCTGACCGTCTGAGCACGAGCAAGTTTTCAGGCAACCGATCAATGAGCTGATGATTCAGCCTTACCACCCTTGAAGAACCCCAAGTGAATATCCTCGCCGTAAGAGGCCAACTCCTCTCAATACAGGTTGGCATGCCGCGGACCATTGGTCGGCCTGACGCCAGAGATCAGATGGACCAGCCTTGGACAACCGGCTTTTTCAAAGTGCCGGTTGCCGGCTCAGTGTGGCTGGGAGCCCACAACCTCGACGGGGACGGTCAAGCAGACCTCCAGCATCACGGTGGCCCGGACAAGGCGGTGAATGTCTATCCAAGCGAGCACTACCCCTATTGGCAAGAGCAACTGGGACTGACGGATCTGCCCCCCGGTGCCTTCGGTGAGAATTTCACCGTGAGGGGAATTCTTGAAGCCGATACCTGCATCGGCGATGTCTTCGAAATCGGAGAGGTGCTGGTCCGGGTTTCACAACCGCGGCAGCCATGCTGGAAGCTGGCGCGCAGATGGCGTGTGAAAGACCTCGCCCTGAGAGTTCAGGAGACCGGGCGCACAGGCTGGTATTTTCGCGTGCTCAGGGAGGGTCATGTTCAGTCAGGGGCACGGTTGATCTTGGTCGAGCGTCCCTGTCCGGAATGGACCGTGGCCGCGGCCAATGCCGTCATGCACCACCGAATGCACAATACGGAGACAGCGAACGCCCTCGCGGCCTGCCAGTCCCTTTCAATCAGATGGCGGAAGACTCTGGCAAAGCGCGTCGCTACCGGGACGGTGGGGAGCAGCTCTGCAAGATTATACGGTCCGAATACGTAAGCTCTTCAAAACAGGAACCGCCTTGTGTGGTTTCATTCCCCACACAAGGCGGTTCGACATGGAGTGCGGCAGCGGTGGGAATCTGGCGAAAGAGGAAGACTGTCTTCTTGGAACTTGGCTTATTCTTCCTTCTTCTCCTCTTCATCCTCTGCTTTCTTTTTGACTTCCTTTAATACAGACCTTCCCTGCGCCAGGCTGGCGTTGAGGTCGTTCTCCGGGACTTTCTTGTGCACCAGGTTCTGATGGCAATCGATACAGGTTGCGCCCTCGGTTTCCATCTTCTTGTGTGCAGCCTTGGCGGAGGCCCCGGGCGGCTTCGTATTCTGGTGGCATGCACGGCAGGTGAGGCTGTCCCATTCCTTCAACTTCATACGGGCCCGGTAGGCCGCCTCCGGGCGATGTTCGTTGAATTTCTCGACCGTCGAATAGTCGGTGGTGAACTCCTTTATCAGGAAGGGGGTACCATCCACCACGTGCGTATAGATCGCCTTATGGAAGTTAAAAAATCCCTGGGGCACGTGGCAGTCCTTGCAACCGGGATCTGCCCCGAGCGCCCCCCAGTGAGAGGATTTTTTCAGCTCCTCATAGGGGTAAATCTCGGAATGACAGCTGATGCAGAACTCGGTCCTGGAAACGGCCGCCTCGCCGCCAAAGACGACCGCGACTGCCCCAATCCCAAGAGCTGCGCCAAGAAGAAGGGTACCGGCCTTCCCTGACATCAGTCTTCCTCAGCTTTGTCGGATTTTACGGGTGGCTTGGCAGCCTTTTGGAATTCCTCATGGAACTTGGGGATAGGCGGACCAGTGAACGTACCGACCAGTTTGAAATGTGCATGCATCGCCTTGTCGTTCCGCACAGACTTTTCAAAATCAAACTCATATTTCTTATCAATCTTCGGCGTGAATGGGGTATACGGCTTCTTCACACCCTTCCAAGATGACCCCTCGTAGTTCAGGTGACAGGCATTGCATTTTTCGGCAAATTCAAAGTCTTGCCCGGCCTCCACAAGAGACTCTCGTGGAGTTTCTTTTTTCGATTTTTCAAAGGCCTCACCGGCCTTGCGGTGTATCTTGCGATAGTCGCTGCCGGCCCCGTGGCAGGATTCGCAACCCACACCAGTCAGAAATTTCTCCGGCTCTTGAATGACATACCCGCCTTCTTTCCCGAATCCATCCACATGGCAACCGATGCAATCCTTGTCCTTGGTGTAGTCCTTCTTGGGGTCGAGCTTGGCTTTGAGCTTGGCTTTTTCCCTTGTATTAGGCTTGAGCGATTCGATGGCCTTCGCGTGGAGAGTTTTGTCCCATGATTCACCTTCACCCTTGTGGCAGTTATAACATTTCTTCCGGCCTTCGAATGTTCCTTCGGCCGAAGCGGTTCCGGCCAGAACGAGAAACACCGCCGCAGCGGCAAGTGCAGACACCACGCGATAGTTCACGGTATCTCCTTTCCCATTAATCTACCTAGGTCCATCCTTATCTGATCACTCATGGGGAGGAATCTGCTCGACTGTTGCTCCCGCAGCCTACTTGCAGCTTAACACGGGTGTTGCCGCGGTGCTATCCCTCATAACCTGACGCTCTCTTCTAACTCGATCACCCTCAGGACGGTTCAGCAGAGGGAATTTTATAGACCCAATACCCGCCTTCCTTGTGGATGAGCTGCAATGCCTCGAGATCAAGTGGCCGCCACTTGCTAAAGGGCAGCATCCGCGCCAAGAGCATGTTACTCCCCCCGCTCTCACGGAGAAAATAGGCGCGAACCTCCTTCTCGGAAAGAGATTGGAGCGTATAGGTATCGTACTTATTACTCATCATCCAAGCCTTCACCTGACCGCTCAGGCCGTGCACATTTCCGGTCAAGGGAAAATCCTTGAAGGCGACGTCAAGCCGTTCCGGGCGCATCAATCCCAGTTTATAAATATCTGTGACATGGACCACGACATAGGCTTCTCGCGGGCCGGCCAACTCCCGTAGAATCGCCGCACCCTCGTTGGGATAGGCTATTAGTGCCTCCATGAAGCGCTGGAACTTTCTTGTTTCTTCAGCCGGTGCCTGAGAGCCCCAGAATTCCCGCTCGTACTTGTCAATGGCATCCAGCCGTCCCCGCCAATAACCAGGCGTGATGACGGGCTGGCCTAAATGGGAGGTGAACAATGTATCCCGCTCGGCAAGCAATTTGATCTGCCTGGAAGTATCCCACCAGGAAAGTATGATGGCATCCTTGGGAACATGCGTCGCAATCGCCGTTGAAACCGAAGTCAGTTCAGTAAGAAGGTTCCCCATAGCAGAAATCGGCTCGGGGATCCGATTCTCCCAATTCAGCAATACGGGAGCGGAACCGTTTGCAGCTGCACGATAGGCCACAGCGATGGGCTTTTCTACTGAATCCACGCGGACCTCGTACTTGCTGATCGTGAGATTGGGCCAAGCCTCTAGACCGAGTGCGCTAAACTTACTGACCCCACCCTCTTCGACCAACTGATAGCGATAGGGCGACGGCTCCGGTGTAAGCCAGAGATATGCGAACCATGCGAGCACAAAAAGACCTCCCGTCACCAGAAGAATCCCCAGTGACGGGAGGAGTTTACTTTCCGACTGAGACGGCACAGGGACGCTCACGGATGGAGTCGCGATCAACGATCCTTCCTTTCACGCCTCCGCCATCCGGCAATCGCCAGCGTGCCGGCCAGCATCATGCCGCCGCCCAAGCCGCCCAGCGACAGTTTGCCGCCCGTGCTATCGAGATCCAGCATGCTGTTCTTGGCCTCGGTCTCCAGCCTCGAGACCCGCGCCTGCAGGGTCATCATCTCCTTGAGCCGCGTGTCCTCATCCATGATCTCGACATAGGCGCGGTTCATCGCCGCCCAGCCCACCGTATAGGTATAGCCCCAATATTGGTGGGCCAGAGCCACATGTAACTGCACGAGATGGTCTTCCGCCATCTCAAAGAGTTTCAACTCATTGGCCGCCGGGTTATTGCCCTTGGACCAGTAGATCTGGAAGAACTGCTCAAAGCCGTCCTTGACCGGGGCCGGCGGGACCGGCCGGTTGGTCTTCTGCCCGGTCAGCAGGCCCGCGTTATACTGGGCCTCGACCACGTGATGGGCCTC
>JBQTIO010000066.1:0-12387 GCA_052388075.1 Nitrospiraceae bacterium | reverse complement strand
GCTGAGCAACCGTAATTGGACTTATCCCCTTTCTTTCCGAGCGGGTTCTCCGCGAGTCGAATGGTGGAGGCGAGGGGAGTTGAACCCCTGTCCGAAGATCGTCAACGCATCAGATCTACATGTGTAGCCGATAGTTTAAGGTTCGCAGCCACCCACGCCCATCGGCTGGCTTAGAATGGCCGCTAGCCCAGGAAGTTCTCGTCCGCCGCCGCTGAGCACCAGCTTTGGACCAGCCCGCTGCATCGCGCCATTCCACCCCCGCGGGCCTCAGATGGAACGACGTCACAGCTGATTAAGCTGCGAGTGCCAGTTCTTGATTGGCAGTTGCATTTTCCCGGAGTTTTACGAGTCCCCGAGAGCTCGACATGCCCCGATGGTATCAGTATCCCCGTCGAAACCGGTCGCCCCCCTTTCGTTCGTAGCGTGAAATGTGAAACGTAAAATGTGAGAGGAAGAAATCTCTGAAAGGATTCGGCTATACTTTCTGCCACCTTTCACTTTTCACATCTCACGTTTTACGTCTTCATGATACCGCACGGATCAAGGGGAAGCTAGTCGAGTCGCGGTTCTTCACCTTGCTGGAGCAGAGAAATGCCGCGCGGACGAATAACATGGCCCATAGTGGTGGAAAGGCCTATGATCGAAGGTGATGGAGGCGCCGTCACCAGGCTATGAAGTCGAGACCACGACCTATCGCATTGGAGTGCATGACTATCAGATCCGTGCACTCTACGACCGGCAGCAGTTTTCCGACCCGGACGGTTGCGCAGAACGAGCCGGCATTTCCTCCGCCTCCTGGCCGATATTCGGTATCTTGTGGCCTGCCGGGCTTGCGCTTGCCGAGGAGATGAGCCGGTTCCCCATCGAAGGGAAAAGCATCCTGGAAGTGGGCTGCGGGCTCGGTCTCCCCAGTCTGGTCTTACAGCAGCGGGGCGGCGACATCACCGCGAGCGACTACCATCCCTTAGCCGAGGAATTCTTGCGTCACAACACGGAGCTGAACAACCTCGCGCCGATCCAGTTTTTCAAGGCGTCCTGGATCGAGCCCAATCTGGATCTGGGCCGCTTCGACCTGATCATCGGTAGCGACCTCCTGTACGAACGGGATCACCCCGCCCTGCTCGCCGGCTTTCTGGCCCACCATGCCAGCCAAGTTTGCCAAATTCTGCTGGCCGACCCTGGCCGCACCTACTGCGGCCAGTTTCATACACAGATGACCACACAAGGCTACGTCCGAACCGAGTCGCGATTTGGCCTGAGCGGACGACTATTCAGCTTCGTTCGTACGCACATGTGAGACCGTCCCTCGCGGAGCCTGCGCATCCTCTCACAACCCGAGCCGTCTATTCGGAAACTTTGGAAGGGCGTCGATTCACCGGGAACTTGCGTTCTCTCCAGGCATCGAGGCCGCCTTCGAGTGGGCGAACGCGGTGGACGCCTTTCTTTTTCAGCAGAAATGCCGTCCGAGCACTGGACACTTCGTTCGGACAGGAGCAATAGAGAATAATGTCACGGTCGCGTGGAATCTCATGGTGACGATGCTCAATTTCCTCCATCGTGAAATTGAGCGCGCCGGGAATCATCTCAGGATCCAATTCCAGCGCCAACGGGTGCCGAACATCCACGACCGCAATCGCATCACCGGTGTCTAAGCGCTGCTTGAGTTCTTCCACGGAGATCTTGGCTATTCGCAGATCTCGCAAGAACTTTTGTCGGTGATAGAACTTGTACCCGATGAATCCGGCGAAACAGATAGAAAGCATCGCGATGAGCCACCCGCCGGCTTGGGCGAAAAGCTGGGCGAGCTGTTCTAACTGATTGCTGAAGAGCGCTCCCACTCCGGCGCTCACTCCTGCCCAGATCAATGCGCCGGCTACATCGTAGAAAAGAAATAGGGCGGTGCCCATCCCGACGATCCCGGCCAGCGGCGGCGCTACGGTGCTGAATCCTGGGATGAACTTCGCCACAAGCAACGCGCGCGGGCCGTGCCGATGAAAGAGGTTCTCGGTGCTCCTTATACAAGAATCCGGTTCGAGGGACATGCGGCAGAGGAAGCCGAGTACCTTTCCGCCCTTGATACGCCCGAGGTAGTACCAAGCCATATCCGGAGGTAGGGAGGCGGCGACGGGAATCAGGAGTGCGGCCGCTACGCTCATCTTCCCGGAGCCCACTAACGCGCCTGCGGCAATCAGCAGCGGCATGGCCGGTATTGGTAGCCCCACTTGCTCGACGAACACGACTAAAAAGAGGACCGAGGCTCCGTGATCGATAAGAAACTGCAAGGCGTTCATGCTGCGATCCCATTCATGTCAGGCACTCTTAAATCGTGTCACCTTCGCAAAGACAATGGCGGCGAAGGGGAGGGCCAGCCCCAGCACCAATTGCGCGATGAGCAGTGAGCCGAGCTGACTATAGTCGGCAGGCGTTTGGATGACGCTGGAAGCCTGGTCGCGAACTTCCCGCGTGATGACGAAGATCTCATTGAGATACTTCGTGCCGAGCTGGCTGAGTGAGAGCGCCAGATTCGTAAACGATGCCATCACGGCAAAGAAGGTGGCCTTCAAGTTGGCGGGCGCGCTATTCGCGATCCAGGCCAGCATAGGAATCATCGATATCTGTCCGAGCGGAGACTCCAACGCCGTATCGATCAGGGCAATGAACCGCGCATCGACCACTCCGCCGGTCATCCTGGCTGTCCATTCGTGCAGGCCGTAGTACATGCTCGCGATCGGGACAGCGAGAAGGGTCCCCACCACCGTGAGAAACCCCACAACATAGGCGATGGACCGTTCGGCCATGAACCGACGAAAGATGAACATGCCCACGAGGGTCAACGTACTGCCGATCAGCGACAACACAGAGAGAAACTGCTGATCGAACTTCAGTCGGTCGATCATCCACCAGGTCGTCCCCGGGCCGGTCCCCGGGATGGCCCGAAAGATGAAGATGACGACCGCCGTCCCCACCAACGTGAATCGTTTGTCCGGCTCCAATACCCGCACGAGCCTCGTCATGAGAAAGAGCACGATCGCCATCGAGCCGACAAAGACAATCTCCTCGCTGTAGATGAATCCCCCGAATCCGACCGTCAGGGTAAACAACACGAACGCGAGACTTCCGCCAAGAATCGACCAGTTCGGCTTGATCGGCTCGCCCGATTCTTCCCGCACATGCACCATCCGCTCTGCCTGTTCACGCGAGAACCCTTCATGAATCAACCGCTGCCTGTGCTGTCTTCTCAGCCACCATGCCACTCCAATCCCCACCACGGAGACGAACGGGATCGCCAACGCCATCAGATAGATGCGTTGATACAGACGGACCATCTCTGGTTGCGGCAGTCCTTCGACGCCCGCAAACACATACACGTTAACCAGCGCGACCAGAATCCCGCCTCCCACAATTGCCACACGGCCGAGCGTCTGCATCGTCGTATGCATGAGCTTCCGTGTCTGTTCATCGAACGGCTGGCCGCGTTCGTCGACCAGAGGGACCGCTTCGACTGTCATCGCATCCGCCACCGCATCCTGGATCACGTAGCCAATCGGGGCGAGAAGCGTGCTCACGACAAACCAGGCCTCCGCCGAGAGAATCGCTGTCATCGCCTCCCGATTGCTGATCAGGGCCGCCATGATGCCGAGACTCACGGCGAGGAGCCCGGCGCCCAGACCGACCAGCCAGCTTTTCCAGCGCCACAGCAGATCGACGGTGTGACCGATGGGCATTTTGAGGGCCCAGGGGATGCCGGCCCAGAATCCGAGGGCGGCGAGGAATGAAGCGGAGAGGCCGAGATAATCTTTGACGAAGAAGGTGCCGACGATGCCGGTGAGACCGGAGATCCCATAGGCCATATACACCATGAGCGGCGGCAAATACGAAAGCCGCATCTCCCGGCCCAGGGCCAGGATGTTGCGATCAATCCAGTTGAACAATGTGTTTGTCACCGGGTGATAGCGGATGTTGGAGGGTCCGACCCGACAGCTGCGTGCTACATGACTATCCCACCGCCGGCCTGGATATTCTGTCCGGTCAGCCAGCGGGCCTGGTCGCTCACGAGAAACGCTACGACATCGGCAATATCGTTCGGGAAACCAAGCCGCTTCAGGGGCGATAGCTCGATGCCCATCTGCCGATACTGCTCGGTCATCATCCCGGTTTCGGTAAAGCCCGGCGAGACCGTATTCACCGTGATCCCCCGTGGCGCCAGTTCCTGGGCCAAGGTCTTCGCATATTGTTCCAGCGCGCCTTTGCTGCCGAGATACGCCGAGGCTCCGGGGAAACTCAAGTGGGTCCCGCCGGTGGAGATGTTCACGATCCGACCACCGTCCTTGAGAACCTTCGCAGCTTCTTGCATGGCGAAATACGGGCCTTTCGCGTTCAGCGCAAGGACCGCATCGAAGTCAGCTTCCGTCGTCTCCGCGAGTGGCCTCGCGATGAACCTACCGGCGTTATTTACCAGAATATCCAGTCGACCGAATTGCTTGACCGTCTCGGTTACGAGCTGTCGTGCCTCCGAGACCTGACTCATGTCTGCTTGAAAGACGACCGCTTTCCCGCCCTTGGCTTGAATGGCCGTCACGACTTGTTGCGCCTTCTCTCCGCTCTTGGAGTAATTCACCACCACGATGGCGCCGTCCTCGGAAAACCGTTCTGCGATCGCCCGCCCGATTCCGCTCGATGCCCCGGTCACAATCGCCACCCTCCCGCTGAGTGAAGCCATGTCCTTCTTCCCCCCCAATACAATGCCCGCGGTCATGCTACGGGATAATCTGTGGAACGTGATTTCGACGGTCGAGCAGGGCTTGCAGCCGGTCCCGCATAGTTTCGACGGGCAGCTTCACACGATCTCCATGCCCGGCGAGGACCCATTCGAATCGATAGGAGAGCAGTTTTTCGAGCGAGGCCATCAGCACCTTCGGCCGCCACACAAGCCGCTGGGGAGCCCCCAATGCTTGCTGGTGCGGATTCCACCACAGATGATCCCCCGTGAAAAGAAACTTCTCATTGTGGAGCAGCGCCATGCTGCCGGCTGTATGGCCCGGGACCGGGATGGCTCGAAAGCCGTCGGCGAGCTGGATACTGTCTGCCCCGTCCAGGATCCACTCCGCATCGGGGGCCGCGTCGGCATCGGCGACGTGGATGACCCGCTTCGCCCCGAAGTGCGCAGCATACTTGTCGGCATCGGCGATATCGTCTTTGTGCGTGAGAAAAATGCGCGTGATGCCGCCACGCTGTTCAAACCGGTCGATCAGATGCTTGATGTAGCGGGGCGAATCGACCAACCAATTACCGCTCGGATGCTCGATGAAGAAGCTGTTCGCCCCGAAGGACTTCTCTGAATTGAAGCCGCAGTAGAAGACGCCATCTTCCAGATGCAGCGGAAAACTGGACATCGCAGCGTGGAGCCGCTGCTTGTCACCCTGTTCGGTCCCGATTGAGCCGACTGGACAAGCGAGTAATGCCTGATAGGCCTGGTGGATCTGCTCGTCATGCCCGGGCTGGCGCGAGACAGACGAAAACTCACTGATTTCCTCGAAACTGTCAGGCGCCAACTGGCGGCAGGTGTCGCAATTGATGCAGGTGGAATCGACATAGAAATTCCCCGCGACGTTGGAATCAAGCCGCTTGTTCCGGTCTGCCATCAGAGTACCTTGGCCGCTTCTTTCGCCCGATCCGCAGCCCGCCAGAGATACCAGGCCGCAGCTGTCCGGTGGGGCTTCCACCGCTCCCCATAGAGTAACACCTCTTTGCGCGTCGGCATCTGACCAAGACCGTAAGCGATCCGGAATCCGTTGCGCACACCGAAGTCATCGATCGGCAGGACGTCCGGTCGTCCCAGTTGGAAAATCAGCAACATCTCAGCCGTCCAGCGTCCCACGCCTCGCACTGCGACGAGCCGTTCGACAATGGCCTCATCATCGAGCCGCTGAATAACCCGCCCGCTCGGCACCGTTCCATCGAGCGTCTTCGCCGCGAGATCGCGCAGCGCGGCGACCTTGGGCCGTGAAAATCCGGCCCGCCTGATCGCTCTGCTATTCATCGCGAGCAGGTCGTCAGGCTGAGGAAATCGTCGGCCGGGAAAGAGTGCGATGAATCGTCTGAGAATACTCTCGGCGGCTTTGTTATGCAGCTGTTGGTACGCGATCGCGCGGGCCAGAGACTCGAACGGCGACCGCCCCGCCCTCGGTACGAGGGTGAAGGGACCGACCTCCCGGATCAATCGGCGCATGATGGGGTCAACGCGCGCGAGATGTCTTGACGCCGGTCTGTCTGTCGACATGGTGTTAGAGAGCGAGCGTTGCGGGCCTGCCCCATTCTCCGGAGAAGACAAAGGTCGAGATGGGGTTGCGCTCACGAGAAGCCAGCTCCCGTTGCTTGAGACGGTCGGGCAAAACGTTCGGATCGCCAGGGTAGCCGACGGCGATCATGGCGACCGGCTCATAGCCGGTGGGAATCTTGAGATCGGCACGGGCTCTTTCGACGTCGAAGCCGGCCATCTGATGCGCCATCAGACCGAGCGCAGTGGCTTGGAGCACGAGATTCTCGACTGCCATGCCGGTGTCGTGCAGGGCATGCCGATTCGGTTTGGCGTCGTCCTCAAAGTTCAGGCTCCCCACGGACAGGATCAGCACCGGCGCACGATAGGCCCATTTGCGGTTGCCTTCCACCAGACATGCGAAGAGTCGGTTCCACTCCGCCTCTTGCACCTTAGTTGCCACAACGAATCGCCAAGGCTGTTCGTTATTCGACGAAGGAGCCCAGCGGGCGGCCTCGAACAGGCTTGCCAGTTTCTCTGGCTCGACCGCACGCTGATCGTACGCGCGAGGGCTCCATCGACGGGCCAGCAGGTCATGGATCGGGAACTGGGTCGGCGTCGGCTTCTCCATGATCTCCCCTATCCTTTCCCGTTATCCCTAGCCGGTTCCATATCCGGCGACCAGCCGCCGCCGAGCGCTTTGTACAGTTGTACCACCGACACGAGATGCAACCGGCGTGTGGCAGTCATCCCGAGTTCTGCTTCAAAGAGATTTCTTCTCGCGACCAGCACGTCGAGATAATTGGCCAGTCCGCCTTTATACCGGAGTTCGGCGAGCTTGAGCGCCGACTGGAGGGCCGTGACTTGTTGCTGTTGGGCTTCGTTCTGTGTCCGTGCCGTGCGAACCGCGATCAGCGAGTCTTCGACCTCGCGAAAGGCCGTCAGCACCGCCTGTTGGTACTGCGCCAACGCTTGTTTGCTTTGGGCCTCCACCGCTTCCTGCTGGAAGCCCAGCACTTGCGCATTCAGGACAGGGCCGGCCAACCCGGCACCAGCCACCCCGAAGGAAGAGGCATCGGTGAAGAGCAGAGACAATTCGGGATGCGCCACGCCGAGCAGGCCGGTCAACGTGATTTTCGGAAACCGTTCGGCCTTTGCCGCACCAACTCGGGCGGTGACGGCCGCCAGCTGTTGCTCCGCCACCAGCAGATCAGGCCGCCGCTGCAATAACTCAGACGGTAGGCCAGCGGGAACGTCCGGCGGCATGACCTGTTCCATCAGAGCTTTGCCCCGCGTGATGGCGAACGGTTTTCGTCCGACGAGCACACTCAGGTGATTCTCCGCCTGCACCATCTGCCGTTCCAATTCAGCGGCACGTGCCGCGGCATTGGCACGTTCGGCTTCGAACTGATCCAAGTCGAGCCTGGAACTCAATCCCTGTTTCAAACGGGCCTGCGCGATGCGCACGGATTCCTCCCAGGAGTGCAGTGTCCGTCTGGCAATGTCGAGTTGGGCGTCGAACTGAAGGAGGGTAAAGTAGGCCTCGCCCACGACACTGACTAACTGGATTGCCAGCGCACGACGATTCTCCTCCTTGGAGAGCAACTCAGCTCGAGCCGCCTCGTTGGTCCGTCGGACGCGCCCCCACAGATCGACCTCCCACGCCAGATTGCCCAACAAATAGTAATTGAACGGGCTGGCAAAGCCGGGGAATAAAAAGTTCGCTTTGCGGCCAGCCGGAAAACTCGATGCAACCGTAATTCCTGGAATAAAGTCCGACCTGGCAATCAGCGCTCGCGCCCGAAATTCTTCTACGGTCGCGACGGCGCGCTGAAGATCTTTATTTTCCTCGAGAGCCAGCCGAATGAGCTGTTGCAGCTGCTCGTCACGCAAGAGGTCCCACCACGCCAGATTGGCCAGCGACGGCATATCCGCTGAGCCGGCTGCCATGCGGAAGCGATCCTCCACATCAGTTTTCGGCCTGGTGTAATCCGGTCCCATGGCACAGGACAGAAGGGTGATCGAAAATCCGATGGCCAGTACAGCACGCACGTTAGGGTTCGTCCTCCAGCGAGAGGCGCGGCATCATCGGTTGGCTGAGCGCCGGGGCCGATTGAGTCCCATGCCGAGTCAACCTTCTGAGCAGCACGAAGAACAGCGGTATGAAGAAGATCGCCAAGAATGTGGCCGCGAGCATGCCGCCGAAGACGCCGGTCCCGATGGACTGGCGGCTGGCGGCGCCGGCACCCGTGGCAAAGACCAGCGGCGTCACGCCCATGACGAAGGCCATGGAGGTCATGATGATCGGACGGAACCGGAGCCGGGTCGCCTCCAACGCCGCATCCACTGCCGACATGCCATGCTCGCGGCGCTGATTGGCGAACTCCACGATGAGGATCGCGTTCTTCGCGGAGAGGCCGATCAAAGTGACCAACCCGATTTGGAAGTAGATGTCGTTGGTCATCCCGCGGAGCCAGACAGCGGACAAGGCCCCGAAGACGCCGAACGGCACGGCAAGGATCACGGCAAAGGGCACCGTCCAGCTTTCATACTGGGCGGCCAGTACCAGAAAGACCATGAGCAGACCGAACCCAAACGCCGCGAGTGATCGTCCTCCGACATTCCGTTCCTGGTAGGAAATCCCGCTCCAGTCGAGGCTATAGCCCTTGGGGACCAGCACGTCCTTCGCGGCCCGTTCCAGCGCCTCGAGCGCCTGCCCCGAGCTCGCGCCGGGCGCTGCCATCCCCAACACAAAGGCCGTGTTGAAGCCGTTGAAGTGCGTCACCGGGTCCGGCCCGCTGGTGAATTCGGTCGTGACGACGGTGTTGAGCGGGATCATGGACGTGCCCTGCCCATTCCGCGCGCGCACGTAAATCCTGGCGATGTCACTGGGACTCAACCGGTACTGCGCCTCCGCCTCCGTCTGGACCCGATAGACCCGGCCGAATTTGAGGAAGTCGTTGACGTAGAAGTTGCCGAAGTAGGCCTGCAGGGTGTCGAAGATATCGGAGATGGGCACCCCCAGCGTCTTGGCCCGCTCCCGGTTCACGTGGGCGTAGAGTCGGGGCGCGCTGACGCGAAAATTGGTGCCGATCGCCCCGATGGCCGGGTCCTGCCTGGCCCTGGCGACGAATTCCTCGCCGACGGCCGCGAATCTCTTGAAGTCGCCTCCGCTGGGGTCTTGGATCTGCACCGAGAACCCGCCCGTGGCGCCCAGCCCCCGGATCGAAGGGGCGTTGAAGGACAGGATCAAGGCCTCGGGGATCTCCGCAAATTCCCGGAAGGCGCCTCCGATGAGCGCCTTGACGTGCTGGTCCGGGTGCTTCCGCTCACTCCAGAGATGCAGGGGCGTAAACAGGGTCGCGGAATTGGGCCCGCGCGTGTTGAACACGAAGTTCTGGCCGACCAGCGCGTCCGTGCTGTGGATCACCGGAATGGACAGGAAGTACTTCTCCAGCTTGCTCATCACCTCGGTGGTCCGTTGTAGGGAGGCGCCGTCGGGAAGCTGTACGACGGTGATGAAGTAGCCCTGATCTTCCTCCGGCAGGAAGCTGGATGGGATCAACCTGAACAGCCCGGCGGAGAGGACGATCACGCCGCTGAAGATCGCCAGCGCCAGCGCCGCCCGCCTGATGACCAACCCGGCGGTCGCGGTGTAGCGCTCCCTCGTCCAGTCGAAGATGCGGTTGAACTGCCTGAAGAAGCCCTTCTGAGGACTGTGGCTCGGCTTCAGGACGAGGGCACAGAGGGCCGGGCTGAGCGTGAGCGCGACGAATCCAGAAATCGTGACGGAGATCGCGATCGTGATCGCAAACTGCTTGTAGAGCTGGCCCGTGATTCCGCCCAGAAAGCCCACGGGCACGAACACCGCCGCGAGCACGAGCACAATCGCGATGATGGGCCCGGTGACCTCCTCCATGGCCTTCTTGGCAGCTTCCTTCGGCGGGAGTCCCCGCTCCATGTGGCGCTCAACGTTCTCGACCACCACGATCGCGTCGTCCACCACAATGCCGATGGCCAGCACCATGCCGAACAGCGTCAGGGTGTTGATCGAAAACCCGAGGGCCTGCATGCCGGCCAGGGCGCCGATGAGGGAGACGGGCACGGCCACGGCTGGAATCAGCGTGGCCCGCCAGCTCTGCAGGAACAGGTAGACGACGAGCACGACCAGGACCATCGCACTGACCAGGGTGAGGGCGACCTCCTCGATGGAGACCTCGATGAAGCGGGTGGTGTCATAGGGAACGTCGTACTTCACGCCCGGGGGAAAGCTCTTGGCGAGCTCGTCCATCTCGCGGCGGATGCGTTTGGCGGTGTCGAGCGCGTTAGCCCCCGGCGCAAGAAACGTTAGGAGAAACGTGTTGGGCTTGCCGTTCCACCGTCCTTCGAGGTTGTAGGATTGGGCGCCCAGTTCGACCTTCGCCACGTCCTTGAGGCGGACCATGTCCCCGTTCGGGAGCGCCCTGACGATCAGCTCTTCAAAGTCCTTTACCTCCGTGAGGCGACCCTGCGTGATCACCGGGATCGTGAGCTGCGTGCCCGGGGGAGCAGGCTCCCGCCCGACCGTGCCAGCGGGAAAATCACGGTTCTGCTCGCGGACCACGTTCGTGATGTCGGTCGGCATGAGGTTTAGTTGCGCCATCCGGACCGGGTCCAGAATCAGCCGCATGCTGTAGTTCTGTCCCCCGAAGACCACGGCATCGCCCACGCCGCGGAGCCGCTTGACATTGTCGAGCACATTGATGATCGCGTAGTTGGACAGGTAAAGCATGTCGAACCGGGGATCGCTGGAACTCAGGGCCACGACCGTCAGCAGATCCGGCGACGTTTTTTTCACCGAGATGCCCTGGCGAATGACCTCGTTCGGGATCTGCGGTTCCGCCAGCTTTTCGCGGTTCTGCGTCTGGACCTGCGCGATATCCACGTCGGTCCCGATCTCGAAGGTGAGCCGGATCGTCATGTGCCCGTCGTTGGTGCTGGTGGAATCGTAATAGAGAAGATTGTCAATGCCCGGGAGCTGCACCTCGATGGGGCGAGCCACCGAATCAGCCACCACCTCCGCATTCGCGCCCGGATAATCGGCGTCGATCTGAACCACCGGGGGCGTGATTTCCGGAAACTGGGCCACGGGCAGGGCCTTGACCGCCACGAGGCCCACCACCACGATGACAATGGATAGAACCGACGCGAAGATCGGACGGTCGATGAAAAAGCGGGAGATCACAGGTCACTCTTTGTCTTGGTGTCTGTCGGCTTCCCCTCCGATGCAGGACCGTCTGCAGAAGCGGGAACCGGCTTCACGGACTCGCCCGGCGCGATTCTGTGCATTCCGTCCACCACCACCCGCTCTCCCGCCCGAAGTCCATCCTCGATGAGCCACTGAGTGCCCTGCCAGCTCGTGGCATTGACGTTGCGGAGCTCCACCTTGTCGTCCTCACCCACGACATAGACGACAGAACCCTTGGGGCCCTGCTGCACGGCCCGTTGCGGCACCAGCAGCGCGCCGGTTCTCGTGTATCCCTTGACGCGAATCTTGACAAACTGTCCGGGCATCAGGACCCCTTCGCGATTGGGAAAGACGAATCGGCCCTGCCTGGACCCCGTCTCCGTGCTCAGTCCCACGGAGGCGAAATCCAGGACCCCTTCATGTGGATAGGTGGTGCCGTCAATGAAGGTGAGAATCCCACGGAGTTCGTAGAGATCCGGCCGCTCGACCCTCTTCTCCGCGAGTTGCCGGCGCCGCTGCAGGAGATAGCTCTCCGGCGCGTTCCCCACGATATACATCGGATCCACCTGGTGAATGACGGTGAGCAGGTCGATCTGCGCCGAGATGAGGCGACCTTCGTAGAACTTGGTCCGTTCGATCAGCCCTGAGATGGGAGCGATGATGCGCGTGTTGTCCAGGTCGAACTGGGCCTTCACCAACTGCCCTTTCGCCGCTTCCAGCGCCGCGTTGGCCGCCAGTTCTTCCGCGACGGCGTCATCCACGTCCTTTTGGCTCACGGCCTGCTCCACCAACAACGGCTTGACGCGCGCGAGGTTTTGTCGCGCCTGGACCAGCCGCGCCCTGGTCTGGGCGAGCACCGCTTTGGCGCTCACCGCGGCCGCTTCGAACGGCACGGGATCGATCA
>JBQTIO010000065.1:0-3909 GCA_052388075.1 Nitrospiraceae bacterium | reverse complement strand
GCGTAATTCCCGATGCCAGCTATGCGTCGGTCTACCGCGAGGTCGTCGAATTCTGTAAGAAGCACGGCGCCTTTGACCCCCGTACGATGGGAAGCATTCCCAACGTCGGACTGATGGCGCAGGCGGCGGAAGAATACGGATCGCACGACAAGACCTTTAAGGCCCCCGGCAACGGCACGATGCGGGTGGTCGATACGTCGGGGAAGACGCTCCTGGAGCATAAGGTCGAAGAAGGCGATATCTGGCGCATGTGCCAGGTGAAGGATGTGCCGATCCAGGACTGGGTGAAGCTGGCCGTGAATCGTGCGAAGGCGACCGGGGCCCCCGCGGTGTTCTGGCTGGACAAGACCAGGCCGCACGACGCGGAATTGATTCAAAAGATCAATCGCTACCTGACGAAGCACGATACGACGGGACTCGACATCCGGATTATGTCTCCGGCCGAGGCGACCCGGTTTTCGCTGGAACGGATGAAGGAAGGGAAGGACACGATCTCCGTGACGGGCAACGTATTGCGCGACTACCTCACGGACCTCTTCCCGATCCTCGAAATCGGCACGAGCGCGAAGATGCTCTCGATCGTTCCCTTGCTGAACGGCGGCGGCCTCTTCGAAACCGGCGCCGGCGGATCTGCACCCAAGCATGTGCAGCAGTTCCGGGAAGAAGGCTATCTGCGGTGGGATTCCCTGGGCGAGTTTCTCGCCATGGCCGCGTCGTTGGAACACCTAGCCAAGGTCTCCAACAATCAGACCGCAAAGATTCTGGCGGACACGCTGGACCAAGCCAACGCCAAGTTCCTGGAGAGCAACAAGTCTCCGGCCCGCAAAGTGGGGGAGATCGACAACCGCGGCAGCCATTTCTATCTCGCCATGTACTGGGCACAGGCGCTGGCCCAGCAGGCGCAGGATAAGAAGTTGGCGGAACGCTTCACCAAGATCGCCAAGGATCTGGCGGACAACGAGGCGAAGGTTTCAAGCGAATTGCTCGGCGCGCAGGGCAAGCCGGTAAGTCTCGGCGGGTATTATCATCCCGACGATGCGAAGGCGTCCAGGGCGATGCGTCCGAGCCCCACGTTGAACGGAATCATCGACGCGTTCGCGTAAGCACGGGAAGGGGTAAGGGGTGAGCAGTGAGAGGTTGACTCTCAGCTTACCCCTTACCATTCACCCCGCACCTGTTTGGGAAGAGAATGGCACAAGAAGATACCAATGTGATCGACCAGCCCGAGGTGCTGAAGCCCAGGCTGGTGACGATTGAACTGTCCGGCAAGAAGTATGAAGTGCCGGAAGGGATTACGGTCGTCAAGGCGATGTGGTACGCGGGGCAGGAGGTGATCCGCGGGGTCGGCTGCCTCGGCGGATTTTGCGGCGCCTGCGCGACCTACTATCGAACGAAGGATGATCCCAAGGTGAGGACATGCCTGGCCTGCCAAACGGCCGTGCAGGACGGCATGTCCTTCACCATGATGCCGCCGTTCCCGGCACGGAAAGCGACCTACGAGATTCAGAAGCTCCAGGATCCCAAGCAGGATCTCTTCAACTTCTATCCTGAAGCACCGCTCTGCCGGAATTGCAATGCCTGTACGGAGGCCTGTCCCCAGAAGATCGACGTGCGGGAGGGCGTGTGGAAGGCCGTCTTCGGCGACTTCAAGAGCGTCTCGGAAATGTTCATGGACTGCGTGATGTGCGGCATGTGTGTGCCGGTCTGCATTGCCGACATCGCGCCGAATCTCGTTGCGCTCTATGTCAGCCGCGCGCAGGGGGCGCACTTTACGGAGAACCCGCTGGGGTTGGACGTGAGGATCAAGGAAATCGAAGATGGCCGCTATGACGATGAGTGGAAGAAACTTCTCCGGATGAACGAGAAAGAACTGGCGGAGCATTGCGCGACGGTGAAATGAGAAAGTTAGAAAGTCTGAAGGTCTTCAAGTCGCAATATTATTTGTGACCCCGGCGGACTTGATGACTTTGTGACTTTTCGACCTGTGACAAGAGAATCATGGACATTCACGCACTCCAACAGATCGTCCACAAGACCCGGGATGCCAGGCGCAAGCAGACCTTTCAGAAATTTTCTCCTGCCGATCGCGATCAACTGATTCACAAGTATCACCCCGATTTCCGTGCTAGCGCCTATCGGCCCCTTCGATTCGGCCCCAACTCCGGCGAAAAGACTGTTGTCGAACTGGCCACGTTGCTCGAGGGCGACAGTCCGATCGATCATGACATCGACCTGATTCCCCACTATACGACGGACGTATTGGTGATCGGCGGCGGCGGAGCCGGCTGCGCCGCCGCATTGCACGCGCGCCAGGCCGGCTCAAACGTGATCCTGGCGACTAAGTTGAGGTTGGGCGATTCCAACAGTGTCATGGCGCAGGGAGGGATGCAGATTTCCGTGACCCCCGAAGATTCTCCGGTCACCCACTTCATCGACACGCTCAAGGGTGGCCATATGCAGAACGACCATGACCTGCTTAAGGTGATGGTCGAAGAAGGTCCATCAATCGCGAAGTGGCTGATCGACCTTGGCGTGCTGTTCGATCGACAGGCTGACGGCAACTTGCATGTGAAGAAAGGCGGGGGCAGCTCCAAGCCGCGCCTCCTGACCTGCTCCGACTACACCGGTCTGGAGATCATGCGGGTGTTGAAGGACGAAGTGCTGAATCAGAAGATCCAGCTGCTGGAATTCTGCGCGGCAGTCGAGCTGCTCAGCGATGAGGAGGGAGGCTGCAGCGGGGCCATCTTGAAGGACCTGGACAACCAGCGGTATGTGGTCGTCGCGGCCAGGTCGGTCATCCTCGCCACAGGCGGCATCGGGCGGCTCCATATCCAAGGTTTCCCGACGAGCAATCACTATGGCGCGACAGGCGACGGCCTTTGTCTCTGCTATCGCATGGGCGCCAAGCTGGTCCACATCGATACCTTCCAATACCATCCGTCGGGGGCAGTCTACCCGGAACAATTGGTCGGAGCGCTGGTGACTGAAGGCATCAGATCGGAAGGCGGCCAGCTCGTCAATGCCAGGGGCGACCGTTTTGTGAACGAACTCGATACACGCGATGTGGTCTCTTCCTCGATCATCCGTGAGTGCGAAGAAGGCCGCGGCATTCGCACCATGTCGGGCCGTATTGGCGTGTGGTTGGATACCCCGCTTTTGGATGCCGAGCATGGACCTGGTACGGTCGAGAAGCATTTCCCTGCCATGATGCTGCAGTTCGAGCGGTTCGGCATCGATATCAGCAAAGACCCGGTTCTCATCTATCCTACCCTGCACTACCAAAACGGGGGCGTGAAGATCGACACAAATTCGGAAACCAACGTGAAGAATCTCTTCGTGGCCGGCGAAGCTTCCGGCGGATTACACGGGCGCAATCGGTTGATGGGGAACTCGCTGCTTGATCTGATGGTCTTCGGAAAGCGGTCTGGGCTGGCCGCCGCCTCCCGCGCCGGATCGATAAGACAGGGAAGACTGACCTTACAGCATTTGCAGCTGTTCCGGACAGAGGCCAAGAAACACGGGGATGTGAGCGGCGTGATCTCCCCGATGATCCTGCCGGCGTACACCAGGAAAGTGGGGTAGCGAGACGTGCGAGAAAAGCGAGAGTAGCGAGACGGGTGTCCGAATTTATCGCGCTTCTCGCGAGTCCCGCTCGTCGCGCCTGTCGCGCAAGGAGAAGAAATGAATGTGCATGAGTTTCAGGCAAAGCAGTTGTTTGCGCAGTTCGGGGTGCCGGTGCCCCGCGGGAAGGAAATCACCTCCCCAGAAGCAGCCACGGCCTGGGCCAACGAGCTCAATACGCCGGTGTTCGTGGTGAAGGCCCAGATCCATGCCGGCGGCCGAGGCAAGGCCGGCGGGGTCAAGATCACCAAGGACAAGGGTGCTGTCGCTGGTCTTGCCAAGGAACTC
>JBQTIO010000064.1:0-18432 GCA_052388075.1 Nitrospiraceae bacterium | reverse complement strand
CCTACGAGAAGGCCGGGATCATTTTCGTCAAAATGAAGGGCAGTCTAGCTTCCACGACGGCTGCGCAAGCCGAAGAGGAGTTGAAAAAGATTTTGGATGGGGGGGCAACAAAGGTCGTTGTAAACCTCGCAGAGCTCGACTATATCGCCAGTGCGGGGTTGCGCGTGCTCCTGTTGACGTCCAAGGCCCTTGGCAAGGCTACCGGCGGGCTCATGATTTCTGAATCCAAGGGGATGGTAAAAGAGGTTATTGAGACGGGCATGGGTTACGGATTCGCTCCCTTGATTCGCCTGTTCAACACGGATGAAGAGGCCATGGCTGCCTTCAAGAGCTAGGTAGAATACCAGCCCTGCAGGGCTAAAGATCAATTGCCAGTGGATCTTCCGATTAAGGGTCCACATCCAGCTTGCTATGCAGTTAGTGATGAGTCGCTCGAATCGCTGGCGTTATGATTCGAACCTCCGCGAAGCAACACGCCACCTGTCCGGTTAGCGGAGTGGGCATCGCGTTCAAGCCCACTGCGACATAGGCATCGTCACACCTGAGTATCCAAAACCTTCAAGGAGCCTCATTCTGCCAAAAGCCACTTTGGCCGGTGGGGTGCATGTCACGTAGGGGACCCATTGCGCGCGAGGGGCGGGTGTGTGCCGATTAACCTCAATCTTGCACCCATCCCTTAACACCCCTAGAATACAATCCCCTCCGAGGCTCCCATGGGCTTTGTGATTCGACCCTTCCAAGGCTTCCTTCTACGATCCATTGCTCCAAGCAACCCGAGAGGCATCTCCATTTTCAAGAATACACATATCATGCACTGGGGTCATGGCCACGGGGCCTGGATGTACGCACACTCTCTTACCAGGTGGCCTCATCAAGGGAGGCAGGTCAACGGCACCCTACTCGTCGACCATTCGAACGCACCCCCGAACTTGCCTGCCCGTCGAAACTTAAACGGAGGATCACAATATACCGACAGCCAAACCGTGCGAACCGGTCCCTCTCAGCTCGGACCCATTAGACCGAAAGCGCGAAAGAACGTGAAAGGATCACGCGGATGAGACTCAATCATCTGTTCCCCATGTTTCTCATCTTCGCCATCGCGGTGGCTGGTATCACGCTCTGGCTCCTGCTAGCAAGACTTGAAGGCGCACTCTACGCGATCGGGGAGGTGGAGGAACGCCGCACTGAGTCGCTCACCCTGGCCGACGAATTGGTTCAGTCGTCGAACGATCTGACGAGGTTCGCGAGACTGTACGCCCAAACAGGCGACTCGAAATTTTTGCAGTACTTTCAGAGAGTGTTGGAGATCCAGAACGGTACTCTCTCGCGTCCACAGGGATATGACGGGACCTTTTGGGATCGAGTCATGGGTGGGAACGTCCAACTTCTGGAAACCAGCACTGGAGAGACCCGCTCAATTCGGGGCCGCATGGGCCAGTTGGGATTTCGCAAGAAGGAACTCGATCTCCTTACAGAGGCACAGACGCGCTCTGAGGACCTGAGATCTATCGAAAACCGCGCATTCAACGCTGTGCAAGGACTCTATTATGATCCCCTCACAAAGACATACTCCCTCAAGGGCCCGCGAAACCTTCAATTGGCACAAATGCTCCTCCATGAACCTAAGTATTTCAAGGAGAAGGCGTCCATTATGGAGCTGATCGGGCAGTTCAAGGACGAAGTGGATGCTCGGACTACGAACGCGCTTGAGGCTGTCCGAAGCGACGCTCAACATTTGCTCGTGAGTACGTTCGCTGGAGGAGGCAGTCTTCTCGGCGGACTCCTCATCGTGTTCGGCCTCTTAACCCATCGGAAGGTTCTCCGAAGGATTAGCGCTGTTGCTGTGGCAGCTGAGCAGGTTGCCGCGGGTAACCTCGAGGTTCGCAGCAGGGTTCGGGGCAAGGATGAACTTGGAATTCTCGGGGAGACGTTCGACCACATGATCTCACGGTTAACCGAATCATTGACGCTGGTGGAGGCGGCCAAGGCCCGTATGGAAGAAGAGCTGAACGTCGGCCGGGATATTCAAATGAGTCTGCTCCCACACAGCTTCCCGGCCTTCCCGGATCGGACGGAATTCGACCTCTTTGCTGTCCTTGAGCCAACACGAGAGACCGGGGGGGATCTCTACGATTTCTTCATGGTCGACCAACACCGGCTCTGTTTTGCGATCGGTGACGTGTCAGGGACGGGAGTGTCGGCTGCCCTGTTCATGGCCATGACCAAGATTGTGTTGAAGACACTGGCCTCTTACGATCCCTCGCCCGCGAGTATTGTCACCCGTGTCAATGATGCTCTCAGTGCTGACAACGACAACTGTATGTTTGTGACTCTATACCTCGGCATTTTGAACCTCCACGACGGCACCCTCCTTACCACGAACGCTGGCCATTTCCCCCCTCTCCTGAAGCGACGGGGAGGACAGTTCGAGTGGCTGAAGGCCCAAGACGGCCCATTGGTAGGCCCCGTGCCTGGCATCACTTTCAAGGAGAGGAAGACTCAATTGGTACCGGGGGATGAGCTCTTCTTCTACACGGATGGGGTAACCGAGGCGGATAATGTCCGGCGCGAACTGTTCGGCAATGACCGATTAAAGATGGTGCTCGACCGGTCTACGGGTGGGTCCGTGGTCGATCGCATCCGAGACGTCATGGAGGCCGTGAAGGCCTTTGCCGGCGATGCCCCACAGGCGGATGATATCACCATGTTGGCCCTGCGGTACAACGGCGTCGCCCCGTCCGATGCGGCCGCTCCGGTGTTTCGCCAAACGATGCCCAACCAGTTGATGGCCATTCCCGGTCTCCAGACGGCGTTTGAACACTTTGTGGCGCGATGGGCGCGCGCCAAGCCCCTTATCCCCCTTATCAACATGGCGCTGGATGATCTGTTGAGCAATGTCGTGCAGTATGGATTCCCCAATGATCCGTCGGAGCACCTCATTAAGGTCGACGGCGAAGTGCGCGGCGAGTACGTCATCCTAACCATTACGGATGATGGTATCCCATTCAATCCCGTAACGGTGGAGGAACCAGATCTGTCGTTGCCACACGACGAGCGTGAGATCGGCGGCCTGGGAATTCACTTGGTCAGATCCATGTTTGACGAGGTGTCCTACCATCGTACCGTGGGACACAATGTCCTCACGATTAAGAAGAAGTTAGTATCCTGAAGGGTCGCCAGCCGATATCCGACCCGATACTTGTGGTTGCCTGTGGGGTTAGGTTGTCGGTAGTAGGGCTTGCTGGACTTCGTAAACCGCAGGTCGCCCGTCAATCCTGGTCGCCGGCTCCATCCTTTCAAGCACTTAGCACTAGGACAGGTTCGTCAGTAACTGAGTGTGCAACGTGCTTGGCTTCATGAGGAAGCATGAAGGGAATTCCTCATCCTCACCTTCGATGCCACAGGCCCTCCCGCCCGCGCTCAGCTGCTCTCAGGTGTTGTGCTTTTGACTCACTTGACAGGCAATCACAAAATCGCGCTCATAAGGGTACGCTTCGGCCATCTCAAAGCCTACCCGATTCCGTTCACGCTGGCATTCTTCATACGTGGCATACGTGTTGAGCACCGTCTTGGGATCGAGTCCCGGCACTATATTGAGCAGAACAATGACTAACATCCACATAGGGCCTCCTTTCAGCCGCTCCAGCGGCGTGGGCCCGATCTGCCTCCGATTCGTCATCTGCCCCCTCAACCATGAGGTTCGATGCGTTTTCGGTGACGTCTCGATAAATAGTATACCACCTCATTGCGCGGATGACGGGCATGGGAGAAAGGGTTTACACGTAGCTACGGTACCGTACTCTCGACCCGCGCCCGAGTGAGGTTGCGCCGGCCTGATCCGCCCCTTCCGACGCTTTCCGGTGCGCTGTGCGGCTGTTACTCGATTCGCCACGGTGAGCAACACCTCCCCCCCAGAGGGCGTAGCCGGTGCTGCTCCTCGTTGTCCCGTGAGCGACCCAGCACGGTAGCGAGATGACCCCCCCTACTAAAGGGTACGTATCCAACCCTATGTAGAATAGCGTGGCATCCCTCACCCGATGTACCCTCGCCCGCATGCTACGAGCGCGTCGATTCCTCTATTGGCGGATGATCCTGCAGGGTGTGGCCATTGTCTATGGTGTATCTTTCGCGGCAGGGCTCGTGTTGGCTTTCCATGACATCACGCCGCAGGCGAATCCAAGTGCTTATCCGTTGCTTGCGCTGCTAACAGGAGCAACTGGGGTGGCGATCGCGCTTCGAGCGGCCCATACGACGCGGCTGTCATACCTCGTAGGTCTCGGCACTGGCGTCTGGCTTGTCTGTGGGACGAGCGTGTTGATGGGAGCGCAATCCGTGACGGGCTGGTTGGTCAGTAGTGCATTCGTCGTCGCCACGGTCATTCTGGGCCGATTGTTGTCATGGACAGGCCGAGGGACACCTCGAAGCCTTGATCTCTCTCTTCACGGAATCCTCAACAAGAGAAATTTTGGCTTGCTGGAGCGACGAGCGAGAAGCACCTTCTTCTGATCACCCAGCACCGTCCCCCAACCGCGCACGATAACCGTTCTACCAAACATCTCTTGCGTCTTCCTTCGCTTCCCTCCTAGAATACACCCCGCTGCGAAGCTCCTATGCCTTTCACGATTCGTCCCTACCGTCGCTTCCCGGTGTGCTGTCCCGTCACCTACCAATGCGGTTTCTTCGAGGGCCACGGGACCGTATGGAATTGCTCCCACACCAGCTGGTGGTTCTCCGGCAATCTGCTGCTGCGAGTGGGGGGAAGTGTGCTCCCTGACAGTGACGTTGCCACCACACCAGCTCGTCTACGTCGCCGCGGCCATCGTGCGATGGGTACGGGGCCAGGAGTATGGCGTCGAAACGCTGGTGATGGACGACGAGTCGAGGGCTGACCTGGAAGATTATGTGTCCGAGCGAATCGATCGCGTCATGGAGCCAGATCGATGAGCGCCAACCGCCCCACACGCGACACCATGTCCCTCGAAGAAGCGACCATCTCCAACATGTGGGAGATTACTGCAATCGCGGAAGTACTCGAACTCCGTGCCAGCGTTTCCCCTACGGTAGACCTCTTGCCGTCTCGTCTTCTCTGAGCCTACAATACGGCCTCCTCGGGAGGGCCAGGCCCAATGTCCCACGGTCGGAATGCCACGCGCATCGCCGTCACGGGGCAAGCTTCTGTCATCTCGTTACTGACCGATGACTCGGCCGATGGAACCCTCCTCGACCTTTCCCGCAAAGGTGTCCGCCTCTACACCAATCACACCTTTCAACGCGGCCAGAAGCTTGCCCTGACGTTGAAGCTCCCGTGGGACGAACCGCCCATCGAAGTCCTGCTCGCTGCGGTGAAGTGGGCACGCGAGAACAATGTCGGCGTGGAATTTCTCGACCTCGAAGAGGACGCGCAGGTCTCCCTCGATGTGTTCCTCTCGTCTCGGTCCAAACTGTAACCGAGGAGTCTTACATGAGTCGCGTTGTCGTTCTTCTGACATTCCTTGCGTTCCTGTTCGTGCCCTTCGTGCTCTTCCCGACGCCAAGTGTCTCAGTCGCCATGGCAGCGGATGATCTCCTCGACATCAACATAGCCACCACCGAGCAACTGAAAGCATCGCCCGGGACTGGCGATGCCTATTCCGAGAAAATCGTCAAGGGCAGGCCCTACGCCCGCAAGGACGAGCTGGTGCAGAAGAAGATCCTGCCTCGTGCCACGTACGAGCAGATCAAGTACAACATTGTGGCGAAACAGAAGTGAGGGTCTAGAGTACCAACGAGATGAGCCAACAGCTCGCACGGAAGACAAAGTTGCGACGAGCGAAAGTGAGAGAAACATGAAACATGTATGTCGTGATACTTATCGTGTGCCACCTGGCAGGATGCATGCGCACAGGCAAAATCAAGGGATCAGATTTGACTCAATTAACCCTGGGCATGTCGAAACAGGAGGTGGTATCAGTGCTTGGCAAACCGCAAAACGCAAGCGCAAACGAAAAGTTTGAGGTGTATCGGTATTTTGAAGATTATGGAAATTTTCGGGGTGTTTACCACAATGTAGTTTTTGTTGATGGGAAATTAAAGCTGTTTGGCCTAGCGGACAACCCAGACTTTAAGGCGCAACTTGAAGTGATAACGACACAAAAGTAGCAGCTGTAATTCTGTGGGTTGGCCCTTCCTTGCGAAGCTAGTGTATTAGCTCTTCTTGAGTCTCCCTTACATGCGGGCGACCATAAGTTCTCCGTGGTTGCCTTCCTCGACGGCGACACCATCGAAGTCCTGCACAACCAACACCCTGACCGTATCCGCCTCAGCGGCATCGACTGCCCGAAGAAGGGCCGGGCATAAGTCAAGAAAGTGAAACAAGCCGCCTCAGCCCCGGTCATTGGTATAGAAGTCATGCTCCAACCTTACGGCAAGGACCAGTACGGACGCACCCTTGCTGATGTGCTGCTATCTGATGGCACCAATGTGAATCACCTACTGGTCACAGATAGCTGGTGCTGGTGGTACCGGAAGAATGCGCCAGGTAACAGGGAGCTTGAGGAGCTAGAGAAAACAGCGCGAGAAGCGCAGAAGGGATTATGGGCCGACCCGCATCCCGTGCCGCCGTGGGAGTGGAAGAAGTCACGGGGAGAGGAAGGAAATCTAGCGCATCCCGCTCACGCCAGCTTGTCAACGTCGGAGTCCTCATTGAGCTAGGGGCCCCTGCCCATGAAGGGGGTGGTGTTATTCCGGTGTTAAGAAGCGCGGCAAATCAGCGTGGAAGGAACTGACAGTCAGCGAGGAGAACCGATTCAACCCCCAACATAACCTCCGCGGCGCAAGATGGTCCGTCTGCCCGTTTAGTGAACGAGCAAAATTGTTCGGCATGGTCCGCGTCGTTGTGAGTCGGTCTCAACCTGCCACCGGTCTCAGTAAAGCGGAGGCTGGGGGCCCCAGCTTAAACCGGCGAGATCGGGGTCTTCGCCATCCTGGGTGGGGCGTCGGTCGCGCTTGTTGGCCTTGCGCTGCGCGCGCTGCTCCTCCTTTTCACGCTGCTTCTGTTGGCGCGCCTTCTCACGATCGCGTTTTGCCATAGTTGTTTTGCCTGGTCCTCCGATGATGCCCTCCTTGGTCTGCGGCACCTGAGCGCACAAAGGCGTGGTTATCGTGTCATGAGGTGGCGCCGCGTCGCCGTTTACGGGTTGATGCAGCTGCATTAGTGGCTGAATGACCGGACACATTCTTGACATCGGAACGCGAAGCTGCGCCCAGTCCCTGGCTCGACATCGAGATGATCTGGCTGCGAATGTCTTCCATCGACGGTGTCGATGCCATACGCCCAGGATCCTGGAGTCCCAGCAAGTCCCAACGGATCTTGGTTTTCGAGACGGTTCGCTTGCGCTTGCGCGAGCCCTTACCGGTGCCCCAGGATGTTGAGATCTTCATGGTGTTGCTCCTCTCATTTCTCATTCAGCGCAGTGATTGCCATATGCCATGTGCCGTTGATCGCTCCTCACGCTCTCCCCCTATTCAGGGAGGACAAGATCCAATTGCCCATTCTAAAACTGAATCAATCGCGTAGGGTCGGGGAGACAGCGTGGACGCGAAGGATCGAACCGCTGATCCTATGCCGAAGCATTCTAACACATCGGAGGGAGCAGCAGTAGAGTCAACGAGCGGATGTGGGCTAAGTGGCTAATAAGATAGGGAAAGAATTTTATCTACCGGTGGATGATCATCAAGACAGATAGCGGCGAGCAGGTGAGCGAAGCGCATCGCACGTGGAGGTAAGGGAGGCGGTGAAGTTCGGAGCCAAGCCGTGTCATAAGGACGGGCTCGTTCGAGATGGTGGGACGACGGGGCGCTTCAACCGAAGCGCCCCGTCTGTGTTTTGGGCGGAACGCCCGGTGCGTTTAGAAGCGGCTGCGGTTGTTACCGCCGCCGAAACGCCCGCCACCGCCACCGGACCGAGGCTCCTGCGGCTTGGCTTCGTTCACGGTCAAGGACCGCCCGTCCATTTCCGAGCCGTTCAAGGCCGTGATGGCGGCCTTGGCCTCCTCGGGAGTCGACATTTCGACGAAGCCGAATCCGCGCGATTGGCCGGTGAACTTGTCCGCGATCACGCGAGCCGATTCGACTGTGCCGTGTGCGGCAAAGAGGGTGGTGAGTTGCGATTCGGTTGCCGAGTACGGCAACCCGCCAACATACAGTTTTGAACCCATGGGGGTTCCTCCTTCCAGAAATGACATTGTCTGAGACGCGAGAAGAACTTCACGAGGGGAAGGAGAGGGCCGAAGACGCAATCAGGGAGGCGGCTTAGGTCAGGCTTCCGATCAGATTCTCGGTAACAACAACATCAGTGATGGGCCGTAGTGCTCTCGTTTCATGCGAGGCCCTCCGTCATGAAACACGGCCATCCTATCAGGTGCGCGATGAAATAGCTACTGGCCTAGCTTTTCAAGAGGCGTGAACGAACCTGTGCTCCTCAAAGGAGGCGCGGAGGTGCGCCGTCATGGACCGGCGATAGGGCTCTTTCTCCTTCCCCATCATGATCAAATTGTTCTGATCGAGCAGGATGCTGAGGTTCTCCTCTGACACCAGCTGCCTGGCTCCGGCCCCGACATTCACTCGGTACTGTGTTTTTCCGTCAGGATTGCGCTCCGGCCCTTCGACGAGTTCGGTCAGGCCGTCGATATACCCTTCATAGGCGTGGTGGCTGTGGCGCACTTTCGTGCCATCAGGGATCCGTACCCACCTGCGTGTCGCGTGCGACCGGGGCGTGCTCGATGCACTCATAGTGGCCTCCTGTAACTAGGTGGACATGTGTCCGGTGAATGCGTCCATTGTCAGCTCTGACTGCGTGGCGGGGGTGAGATGCGCAGCATCACTGCTCCCTCGACGATTGTGGCCCATGCCAGATGAGGTACGGCGGCTTTTTCATGATCTCCGCGGCACGCGGGTAGAGCCGAAGGGCACAGCTGTAGGCGTGTTCTTGTGCACTCACACAGGTTGCGGCCGAGAGAAGGTGATTCGAAACAACTTGGAAAGCCGTGCGGTCGTCCGTCTCAACGGCGCTGTAGAGTGCGCAGGAAAACTCACCGTCCTTCGAACACTCCGTGCTGATCACCAGATAAGATCCGTCCGGAAAGGTCATCAGGGGTTCTAGGTTCAGGCGGCCCATTGAGACTCCTTTCGTTTCGAAGCAGCGCTCATGAGATCTCGGATGTGCAGGCCGACCAACAGGCGCAAGAGCGACCCCTCAGCCCTCCGCCTTCGAGGATGGCCACGGCGTTCGATGCCTCCTCGGCCGAAGCCGTCTCCACAAACGACTTCTAGACACCAGGCGGACGGGCTCTGGAATCGGGATATCGATCGCGCGGGACCTGGAACCGATTGAGGGAGGCGCGAGGGATAGGATTGTAACCGTCGACCGTCATTAAGAGTATCACACATCAGCTCCTATAGCGAATGCGGCGCTGCTGCGATGCCCACCGCAAGAATCCTGCGCGAGCTAGTTGGAGTGCCGGCCAGAGGAACTGCCGGTCGGCTGTGGATGGCGAGCCGCAAGATGCGGAAGAAATTGGGAAACTTCTTGCACTTGGATTGTTGGGGGCTATGATGTCGGGAGAGTCACCGCTCACACCAGTGCCTGCAGAGCCCCTGTGAGGCTCGACGATCTAAAGGTTGCGGAGAGGGAGACCGAATAGGGAGCGGACGTCATTGCAGCGGGGACATGGAAAGGGTTTGCACGAGGCCGCGTCCAAGGCCTGCCGGAGCGGCTGAAAGGAGTCGCATGTGGTTCTTAATCATGATTCTCCTGAATGATGTGCAAGGTTTGAGCAAGATCACGGTCTTGCAGACCTATGCCACCTCTCAGGAATGTCAGGTTGAGCGCAATCGGGTCGGCTATGAAATGGCCGCGGCCTATCCCTACGAGCGTGATTTTGTGATCACCTGTCAGTTGGATCGCAAGCACGACGCCTGAGCAAAGCAGTCTCCGCCCCCCCGGCCCTCTCAAGCTCATCAATGGGCACGCATACAGTCTCGGCTAATTCCCTCGCGTGGGCCTATTCGGTTCTTCCTTCTCGGGGAAGCGTCTCGTCGGTTCAAATTCAAGAAATAGTTGGCTGGCTGGTCCGGAGGCAGTAGCATACGACATTATGACGAAGCGTTACCTCGCGATAGGACTAGTGCTCGCCTGGGTCGCTGTCTGTCCGGCTCTGTCATGGGCGGACGTTGCCGGGAGAGTCGTCACGGTTCACAAGGGGGATCGCCTCACGATTTATCATGATGGGCGGAAGGAAACGATCTACCTGAAGGATGTGGAATGCCCCGAACTTAAGCAGCCGTACGGGCAACAGGCCAAGCTGGCGACGGCGGCCTACGTGGGGAACCGCGAGGTCGTGATCAAGGCGTTGAAGCGGAACCGGCAAGGCCGCATCACCGCCGACGTCGTGCTGCAGGACGGACGAAACATCGCCCAAGAGCTGGTCAAAGAGGGGCTGGCCTGGTCGAGACCGGAATCCTCTGAAGGCCGGAGTCTTGAGGACCTCCAACAACTGGCCAGAGCTGCCGGGAAAGGGCTGTGGTCCGATCCGAACCCCGTACCGCCCTGGAAATGGAAAGCAACCAGGAAGGTCAGCCCGAGGAAGTATTCAAATTAGACGTGCCCCGCGCCTCCCGCTGATTTCGCGTCTCTCTCGTATCGCTCCTCACAAATCTACATAGTAGACCGCCACCGTCCAGCCGGGGAAAAATTGATGGTCGTGGAGATAGACTTTCGACGACCCGAGATCGATGATGAAGTGGTCGGCGCGAGGCCAGGCCCCTGCGCAAGCATGACACCCGGGATCGGTCACGGTTGATTGGCTTTGCGCCACTCCTCTTCCGTCAGGACGCCTTTCTTGATCAGTAATTGAATCAGCTTCTCGACCGCGTTGGGGTTCGCGGACGCCGGCATTCCCGGAGCCGGTACCGGTTGCGCGGACTCGTCGATGCGTCGTGTTGGTTCAGGCGCGGGCGGTGTCCGTTTCAGCCCATAAATTCTGAAGGCCGGCGTGAAGACGGCCACGTAATCTCTATTCCTGAGTCGGACCGCAGCGGGGAGGCTGTCGGTCTGGGGCCCCAAGTCGGGGGCCGATCCTACAGGGATGCGAAAAAACGGTTTGCCTTCGTCGGTTTCCCCGTCCTGCCCCAGCACGTCGAAGCGCTTGAGAAAGGATTGACCGGTCAGTCCTTCCCGGTCTTCACCGGCGAGGTTGGTGATCTTGTCCAGGACGATGACCAGCGAGTTGGCGACGATGGCATCGGGCGAGTGGTTCCTGACGTTCACGTCATAGCGATATTCGCTGGTGAAGTTGTCGCGCCCCTTCAGTGTGACGATGGCGTTCACTTTCCCGGTCAGGTCAGTGAGATGATCGAAGGACCCCGAGAATGCGGTCGGTGCGCTGACGAGGAGGAGAAACAGCGGGATAAAGGCAGACGTGATTTGCCGTGCCACAGTTGCCTCGGATGCGCGTACAGTGCAAACCATGCGGTCATTCGCAGCATAGCAAAGTTTCGGAGATTGGGCGAGCGCGGCGCTGGTTCTGCCGCCTTGACACTCTGTTTCCCACGACGATATTCTGCCCGCTAGGTTCTCACGTCTCACGTGGATTCCAACTCAACTCCAGCTATGCTGACCCGTCGTCCGGCAGCCCCGCTCTTGATCCCGCGTCAGCTTGTCGCCCGGCTCATGCGGCTGTACGATTATCCGCATCCAAATCGGAAGGGGCGGGTGATTCGAGGCTATGACCGTGCTCATGCCGTGCGAACGGCTCGTATGTGTGCGGCAGTGGCCAAGCGGCTGGGACATCCCGACGAGCGAGTGTGCGCCTATCAGATTGCCTGTCTCCTGCACGACCTCGGCCGGGCCGGGCTTGACCGCACTCTTTTCGGGGCGATCTGGTCCTGGGCGAAGGAGCGGGGTATTCCCACCAGGCCTCGTGAATGGCGGACCATTCATCCTGAAACCAGATATGGCCGGGAGACCGAGGCATTCCTGTCTTTGTACCGCCGCGATCTGGAGGCAGCGGGCATCGTGATGGATCGTTGGGCGACCGAACAGGTGGAAATGCGACTGGGCTATGCCCGCCGGTTGGCCAGGCGGCTGCGGGCGGTCAAGCCGGCCATCGAAAAGCTGGGCATCAGCTGGGCGCCGTGGATGCAGCTGGTGATGCTCTACTACTATTATCCCGAGCGCTTGACGACGGCGAAGCCGTGGGTCAAACAGCTGGCCGAAATCCTCGTGGCCGGCGAGCAGTTCGAGGCCTACAGCAACCGACGGCGCGGGCGTGACTACTACGTGCGGGGCAAGGAGACGTTGCCGGCGACCTTTGCATACCTCGACAAGCTTGCACAGGAGGGCATCGTCAGCGGCGAAGTCATGAAGGCGCTGCGCGCGCTCGCCTCCGAGGGAGCGTTTGACGCAATTCTCGAACAGGCTCGCGGGACTGTATTAAGCAAGTCCGAACGGCGGTATCTGCGTGATCTTGCCTCGGGAGGCCAGTGATGGCAGTGAAGACAATTCCCATTCGCTTGGCCATGACCGGGGACACGCAGATCGAAAATATTACGAAAACCGTCTCGACCGCGGTTGCCGGGTCAGAGTTGCGCGCGGGGATCGTGACGGTGTTCGTGAGGCACACGACGGCATCGATCATGATCATCGAAGATGAACCGGGCATTCGCGCCGATACCAAGTCCTTCTGGGATCGTGTCGTGCCCGCCGATCCCGGTTGGCAGCACAACCAGCGAAATCCCGGGGAGGACAACGGCCACAGCCACCTGCGGGGCCAGTTGCAGGGGCCGTCGGTGACGATTCCATTCGCGGATCGCACCCTGTCGCTGGGGACGTGGCAGCAGATCGTCGTTGTCGACTTCGACACACGCCCCCGCACGCGCGAACTCATCATTCAAATTCTCGGTGAGTAACGACATGAACTCGCATCGAGTCATCTCGATCGGAGCTGCGACGCTATGCGCGATGCTGGTAGTGTCTCCCGCACGTACCGAGCCGGCCGAGTGGGGCAAGCCGCTGGGCGAGGCCTACGACGGGCTTGAAGGTAAGCCCCGACCGGTCACGCCTGCGCCCGCTGAATTGAGTCCGGACGAGCGCGCCACCATGGCGGTCTTTGAGCGGACCACGAAGTCAGTCGTATTCATCGCCAATACGGCCATTCAACGCGATTTCTGGTCGCTCGACATCATGGAGGTTCCACAGGGCTCCGGTTCCGGTTTCGTGTGGAACAAACAGGGGCATATCGTCACCAATTTTCATGTGATCTATGGAGCCAGTTCGATCAAGGTCACGCTGGCCGATCGCAGCGAGCACCAGGCCAGGCTGGTGGGAGCGGATCCGGACCATGATCTGGCCGTGTTACAGATCCATACGTCCGAGAGTGTATTGGAACCCCTGGCGGTCGGAACATCTCAGAATTTGCGGGTCGGGCAGAAGGTCCTGGCCATCGGCAATCCCTTTGGGCTGGACCATACGTTGACAACCGGCGTGGTGAGCGCATTGGGACGGACGATCAAGTCGCTGTCGAACCGGACCATCGAAGGAGTAATCCAAACCGACGCCGCCATCAATCCCGGCAACTCGGGGGGGCCCTTGCTCGACGGCAGTGGCCGGCTCATCGGCGTCAACACCCAGATCATCAGTCCCAGCGGCGCCTATGCCGGCATCGGATTCGCCGTGCCGGTGGACACGGTCAATCGCATTGTTCCCGAGTTGATCAAGCACGGGAAACTGATCCGGCCTGGATTAGGCATTTCCCTGGTACCTGATGCCATCGCCAAACGATGGGGTGTCAAGGGGTTGATCATCGGCAAAGTGACGCGCGGGGGAAGCGCCGACCTGGCCGGGCTACGCGGCGCACGTGAAACCGTGACCGGCCGTGTCGAACTCGGTGACATCCTGATGGCAGTCGATGGCAGGCCCCTCGAGACGGTCGACGATCTCCTGGACGTCATGGAGACGCACAAGGTCGGCGATCGGGTGAAAGCGGACGTGCTCCGAAGCAACAAGCGGCAGTCCGTCGAGGTCATTCTACAGGCCGTGAACTAAAGGGGACTGGTTTCAGATAAGAGGTTGTTTCTCCACGATAAATCGATCCCGTGCTATGCTTCTGTTCTGGCATCGGACGGCGACCATGATTGTGCCGTCCAGGAGGTACCCAATGAATGCGCGCAAGTGGATGATGGAATACGGCGTGGCTATGGGCTTGGCCTTTCTCTTGGCCGTGATCCTGGGACAGATTCCGCTCTTCCGGGAAACAGGGGTGGGAAAGCTCCAGGCATCCGATCTGGTCCAGTTCATCGGATTCAGCGGAGCCCTGGTGATCGCGTGGACGGGGGCTCGCCAGCTGGCGAGCCATCCACCGGCAGAATGGAAATGGATGGCCCCGTTTCAAGCGATCATTCTGCCCCTGGCGACCCTGTTCGCGGTCAGTCTCTGCTACGGGGTGCTGCTTTATGCCGTCGGGCCGTTCATCGGAAAAACCGGCAAGACCGCCTACAACTGGTTCTTCATCGTGGCGATCGTCGCCAGCAGCGTCTGGCTCATTTTCGCTTGGGCGAAGAAGTGCGCCCCGCTCGTTGCCGCGACGGATGTGCGCAAGTTACGAAAGGCCGCCTAGCCATCACGTTCACCGGCTGCGTGGGCTTCGGCGCAGCCGATTCCCCTCATGTCCTGCCTCGCAGGAAGTCCACAATTCGATTCTCCGCCCAATAGAGATCTTCCCTCTTATATCCCCGGTGAATGAACCCGCAATGACCTCCGTGGCGAGGTGCGACCACCCGAATGTGCGGGTGATGGTTGATCAGTGGCACCGTGAACATGGAGTAGGGAATGAAGGGATCGTCCTGCGCGGTAATGATGAGGGTGGGGACTGCGATCGAATTCAGCACATGGCGCGCGCCGGCGCGATCGTAATAGTCCGCGCCGCTGCGATAGCCCCCGTCCGGCGCGGTGTAGCGATCGTCGAACTCGCTGATCCGGGCGATGTCGTCGAGGCCGGTGAGATCCCATTTCCACGGGAGCAGCGCCGCTTTTCGGCGGAGACGCGATTTCAATCGCGTCAGAAAATGGCGGTGGTAGATCCAATTCCGGGGCTCCTCCAATGCACGGGCGCATACCGTCGGGTCGATATTCGGACAGACTGCTGCGACTCCGGCGAGGGTCGGTGAGGTGGTGCCCATCTCTCCGGCTGCTTTGAGCACCAGATTGCCCCCCATCGAATAGCCGGCCAGCCAGATCCGATCAAGTCCATCGTTGCGAGTCAGTTCCTCCACGATGGCACGGTAGTCTCCGCTTAAACCGCTGTTATAGAGAGTCGGGCTAAGGTGCTCCGTCCCGCCGCACGTCCGTTGGTTCATACGGATGACGTTGAAGCCCAAGCCATAGGCCTTCGCGGCGATCCCGCACATGTAAGGGGACTCGCTGCAGCCTTCCAGCCCGTGGACCAAGACCACTGTGGGCGAGGATGTCCGATTGCCTTGCCAATGGCAGAATCCCTGCAGTCTGGTATCCGGCGCGGTCTCGAAGAGACGAGATTCTTGCGGGAGTTCCGCCAACGAAGTGTGCCGCGGCCAGAATCGAGTCAAGAGCGTCATCAGGTGGGCATTACGGAGGAGCAGCGGCGGCCGAAAGGACGAGCTCATCTCGATCATGGTGCGATCATATCGCAAAACATGATCCCGTGCGTACTACGAATGTGCGGGCATTTTGGATCGCACTTCTCAGCGCGGAAGGGCCCCAACGGGAATCAGCTGGGGGAACAACCATTCGAGGCGTGAACGGTATACCTGCAACCGTGACTCCGTCCAGGTATAATATGCGCGGCAATGTCCCATTGACCCCGGTGAGGAGAACAGCACATGAGAACGAGTATGCGTGGAATCATGCAGAGTACGCGGAATTGCTTCATTGGAGCAATCGTTGGATTGCTGATCGTCTTGACAGGAAGTCCTGCGATCGCGGCGGAAAGGTCGGACACCAGTGCCGGAGGGGTGGCGCTGGAGGCAACCAGCTGGTTGCTGACCATTCCGTATGGTGCGGTGAAGGTCGCCTACGCACTCGGCGGAGGCATCGTGGGCGGTCTTGCCTGGGTGGTGACCGGAGGAAACACGGAGGTTGCGGAAGGTGTCTGGGTTCCTTCGATAACCGGTGATTACATCGTGCGGCCGGAGAACCTCTCGGGGGAGAGGCCCATTCACTTCGTAGGCCGGGGTCCCGGCCAGCAAGCGCAGTAACGTCCGGCACTCGGACGGACGGATGTGGTAAGGGGGCCGGCGCGACGCCCCATGGCGCAACCTGAGTTTCTAGTTGTTCTCAACCGAGAAGTAGATTGTGACTCGCCCGTTCTTCTTGATGTTCGTCGAGTACACTCTCAACGTTGAGGAAGTTCCGGGTTTGCGGGCAGAAAACTTGTCCGTCGTCACATACAGATCATTATCCGTGTCCTCATCAAGATCCGTTCCGGTCCAGCCCTCGGGCAAACTCTGGCGCACTCGGCTCACGATATCACCCACTGCTTTCTCGGCATCCTCTCTGTCGTCAAATTTGAAGGCGCAATGCCACCGTGCGCTGCCCTGCTCGTCCTTGTCCCTCACCAGACATTGTTTGGCGCCGGGAAAGCTCGCGCTCGCCCGCCATGTGGTTCCTTGCACCGCATCGGATGCCTTATGCCCTGTGCGCAACGTTCGGAAATCTCCGGTCGATGCCGCGAGAACGGTTTGGATCACGTCGCGGTCATCAATGCGGTCTGCGCCGGCTGCCGGCGTGGGGGTATCGGGCGGGCAACCCGGTCCCGTGCAGGTAATTCCGTAAATCGTCTGGGTCCACTTCAACCTTCCACGAAAGCGATCGTACGCGATCTCATATTCGGCATCACCAGCTCCCAATGCATGGACCCTGACATAGGGGTTTCCTATCCAGAGAAATCGGTCGTCTTCGAAGGGAAACGGATCGTTCACGATGAGCGTCAGGTTGTCGGGGCCTTCCTTGTACCCGACGATGAGCGCCATATGCTGCGTGGCCCCATCCACCTTGAACCCGCTCGGTGAAAGTCCGACGATAATGGGGCGATTCGCATCCAGTTCCTGTTTCACTTCCGCTTCAGACAGGCGTCCAGCCTTCGACCGGGCCGTCAACCGGGTCGCGCCACCTGAAGCAGCCGGTATCGCTGCCGATGGATAGTGCTCTAGCAGGTTCACCATGGCGGCATCATCGGCGGTCGGGAGCTGACATTCCAGACAGTTCGAGTTCTCCTTGCAGAGGTTTCGGCTCTGCGCGATGCCGCACTGATAGTCGGTGTAATGGGCAGCCGGCACATAATAGTACTTGAACACCATCTCACTGACGGCTGCCCAACACCAGTCCGGGCGTTCCTGAAAGAGGGAAGGAATATGTAACTGGACCTCCGCTGCCAGGGCCTGGTTGACCGGTCCCAGGAGAAGAAACCAGAGCCCGACCACGAATCTCGCTATGCGATGTTGCACTGCCTTCCCCTCCGGATAGAGCCCAGTTGGTTCCCACGCGAGCCTGTGGATTACCGTGCGGACGACCTCAGTACAAAGGTTGAGGACACAGTCGTGCTGGGGGCTCACTTCTTTTTGCAGGCGGCTTCCCATAGCGCATGATTGACGGACTGTGCTTCAACTGTCTGCCAGTTCCCGTTCTCGATATATCCGCTCCACGATTTTCCGGTTGCCATCTGACGCGAGTATTCCACGATGGCCAGCAGACGAAAGCGCAATCGCGGACAGTCGAACTGTTTGTGGGTCTTCGCCGACAGGAATCGCGGGGTCGGTGCCCCGTCGATCCACTTGATGTCGGCCAGTTGCCACAGCGTCGCCAAATCGCTTTCTCGGCGAATCGTGTCGGGATCGAAGTACACCGTCTGGAGGTTTAATGTCTGAAAGCGCTTCTCAACCGTCACCCATCCCGCATGCGCGGGGCTGTAGCCGAGGATCAGAAGGGCAATCAAGATCCAAAAACCTAATGCATATGCCGCAGGCAGCCTGCCGAGCGGGCCAGCCCCGTCATTACGAATTCCCGACGTAAAAAACCGACTGAAGCAAACAATCATGAACGACATGAGAGCCTCCTACACCGCATATTTTAGGAGAGGCGCGAATAGCGGTGCAAGAGCTGAGAGAGGGAATCACAGCGATCTTATCGCCTAAAACGAATCGTCTGTGTTCCACGGCCGTTGGTTCGTTCTGGTCCAGGCAATGCGGTGCTCGAACCGCAATGAGCGGTCTACGGTGAAGTAAACTTTCATGGGTCAATCGTCCCTCATTTTCGATTGGACTTCCAAATACCTTGGCGCTTACCATAATTTCAGTTGTGTCGTCACTATCAGAAAGGAGCGATGCCGATGACGATAGGTAGGAAATCGATAGCCGTCCTGCTGA
>JBQTIO010000063.1:0-28618 GCA_052388075.1 Nitrospiraceae bacterium | reverse complement strand
CGACGTATCCATCATTCCGTCTGCCTGTTCCCATATGTTTGAGGAACGACGAGTGCGCCAGCAATCGCAGGCGCTTTTGCGCGCAGTCGAATTCCTTGTGGGTCGTCGTCGACAAAAATCGGCTGGGGTCCAATCCGAAGCGCCCAAGCCCCACATTCCCCTGCGCCCACTTATAGTCAGTCAAGTGCCACACCGTCACCAGATTCCCTTCTCGGTGGATGGTGGCTGGATCGATGTACACCGTCTGGAGGCCTGGCGATTGATAGCGTTCGTCAATCGCCACCCATTCCGCAGACACGGCGCCATTCGTCAGCGCCAGGAGAGTGATCAGGAACCAGCAACCTGCAATGCAGGCCAACGGCGGCATGAGGGATGGTCTCACGTGGTATGCACGTGCGCCTTGCACCGGAAAGCGGCGGAAGGGCCGAATCGAGAAGGGCATGGGCGCCTCGCAGGGAGGCCTATTCTAGGAGTGGTGTTTAGAACGGTGCAAGGGGCATGAGCGGACAACGGCACGTCGCTCATCAACGGGGGAAAAGTCTTGACTTCCGCCATGCCCGCGGCGGCACGGGTACGGGTCGGCCACACAGGCAGGATCACGTCGGCAATGGTATGTCCATACTTGTCCCTGCCGTAGGCGTGGGGTGTGGGGCGCTGATCGCTCATGACTACTTCCTGGTCGAGCACGCAAATTTCCAGACCGATTGCGCTAGGGTTCCTGGTGGGATCGACGCCCACTGTGATTCGGCTGAACTGGCATACACCTCTTTGCCAGATCCCATGTTTCCTGAGAAATTCGCCACGGTGCGCACTCGAAAGCGCTGCTCCCTGCAATCGTGTTCTTCTTGCGCGCGTGAGGAGAGATACCTTTCAGCGCCTCTTGTGTGGACAGTCTGTAGATCGTCCAAGACCCAGAGGGTCACCAATGCACCCTTCCGTTGAATCGTCTCGGGATCGACATAGACCTTCGCGTTCTCATTGCCATCGACGAGGACCCACGCCGCACATACAGGAGACACAGTCATCACCCGCAGAATCACCCATGCGTGGAGGATCAGCATGAAGGGGCGAATGGTGAGGGCCATGAATGCCTCGCAGAGAGGTCCATTCTAGGAGGGCTGCGAAAGAGGGCGCACGGGGTCGGGGGCGAACACGACCCTATTCCACCGGTTGACTCGCCGCGCTGTCAGCATCCAGGCTCTTATTGTCCGAGGATCTCCTGTTCTGCCTGAAGCCAGTCATCGAGGGGGCCTTGACGGGTACGCCGCTCGTAGATCTCATACGCTCGTCCGGCGATCCGGTCGTGGAGCGTTGCCGACAGGGACGGTTGGGAGGGACCTGGCGTTGTTCGGAGGGAGGACTTCTGGCGCGCCGTCCTGATGCGAATCGATTTCTTGGCTTTCATGGGGACCTCCTTCCCACGCGACCCATCAGGAACCGGATCCTTGACCGAAGGCTAGGCCGTCCGGGGGGAGGTGTCAAGGCGAGCACGACATGGCGAGCCTACTCACCGTTCGGGGAACGCCGCAAGCAGCCGCAGCCGCCTCAAGAAATGGAAAAGGTCGCCCTTTCACATTCAGGCTGAATATCGGACGAGAACAAGTGCGTTGCATGGACAGGCGAACCTGGTTCCGTGGCTTCTCCAGGCAAAGGCGCTCGTTCCGGGATTACCGCCCAAGAAATTCGTCGCAGAAACCGCAGTAAGCGTCCCTGGTTCGAGCTCATACCATTCGCCATGCTGCAGGAGCACCGCGGTCACCTTGTCGTAATTCACAATTTCAGACATTGGTTACCTCTCTTTCCTTCCAACGGTTCGGCCACGGTGACCTTCCAGGGTCTCTACAGGGTCCAGCCGGGTCCTATTCCCGCTACAAGGTCTTGCAATCACACACCCTGCTGTTCTCCCTGCTTCAAGCGACGGCTGACCGTCGCATAATGCACGCCCAGATGCGCCGCGATCTCGGTGAGCCGATACCCGTACTGCCGATACGCACGAGCAATCACCTGCGTCTCCTCGCCTTTCCGTTCAAACAACACGCGTAAGGTGGGCCGCTGGGCCTGTGTCTGTTTCCGAGGAATGTCGCGAATCACGCGATCCGGCTGATGCCGGGCCACGAACTCCTCGGACCCCAGATAGATCTGGCCCGTGAGGTGCTCCCACGGCGGTGACCGGTCACGGCCCTCGGCCACAAAGCTCCGATAGCGCGCCTGCGCGGATTCGCGACGCCTACCGAACGCCGCCAGAATCCAGTCCGTGGTGAGCCAGTCCGGCGCGTTGGTCTCTCCCGCGGTGGCACGATAACTGCTCCACCCCCATTGCCGGGGATGCGCGACCATGCGTGCCCGCACCGGGTTCAGTACCACGTAGCGACAGAGTTCGAGCAAGTGTGCCTCTTTCTCCACCAGAATCGCTGTGAACCGTCCCTGAAAGAGGTGCCCCACGCGCTGGTGCCGGCGGTTGTAGGCCTGCGTATAGGGCCCGTTCAGCTGACGCATCCCCTGCGACAGATTCGGTGCCGGGGTTTCCACCAGGAGGTGATAGTGATTGTCCATCAGACAATAGGCATGGCAGCGCCATCCGTGGCGATCGACGACCTGCGCGAGCCCGGCGAGAAACTGCGTCCGGTCGCGATCGTCCACCACGATGTCCTGGCGGGCATTGCCCCGACTCGTTATGTGGTACACAGCGCCGGGAAATTCGATGCGGAGCGGTCGGGCCATCGGGCAGGAGCCTAGCAAGGCCATTGTTGGATTGCAAGACCTGACCCTCTTTGTGACCCTTCTTTGTGACCCTCTACCCAGCCTGCAGATCGTGGAGCTGGTCAATGAGGCGTTGGAGCTTGGTCACGGCGTGGTGGCGCTGGTCGGCAGTGAGGCGCTGATCGATGGCGAGGGCCATGGTCTTGACGGCGGCGCGCATCCGGCGGACAGCGTCTTGATAGGCCTGGGGGGCGCTGTGGTCTTGATAGACGAGCATGGTGCGTAGTTCCCGGGTGACGCGCTCGGGCGTGCGGGGCTGATGGAGAAGGGCCAGGAGTTCCTGCTGGCGCTGCTGCTGGTACACGACCCCGACCGGCTGGTTATCGGGGAGCGCGAGGCTCCATTCGCGGATCTGTGCCTGCTGGTCTTGGGACAGGGACCCGAGCCAGTCTTCGAGCCAGTCAAGGGTGGCTTCGGCCCGCTTCGTGAGCCGCTCCGGCGCAGGGGCCTGCACGAGGCGCGTGGCCTTGGCGTTGTCTTTCTGCAAGGCTGCTTCGAGGGTGCGCACCTGGCGGGGATCGATGGAGGTGAGAAAGACGCCGCTGTCGGCGACGATCCGTTCGAAGAGGTCGGCGCGCAGGCGATCGTAGCCGGCATAGACCCAGTCGAGATCCTGGCTGGTGAGGCCCCGTTCGAATCGCTGCCGGACCTGGAGGAGGAAGGTTTCGTATTGCGGAATGGCTTCGTGCCGGTGCCGGGCCAGGAGCGGGGTGAGCCGCCGGGCCAGGTCATGGCGCTGGTCTGCGGTGAGATCGAAGTAGTGGTCGACCTGCCAGAGGATGAGCCAGTCGGCATAGCGATAGAGCGAGAGGGTCGAGCAACCGGCGAGGAGGACGAGCAGCCCGGCGGCACACCATAGGACTAACTGGCGGTGCCACCCTGCCCTCTTCATATCCATTGTCGTGCGGTGGGTCATGACGCGTGCAGGTATGTTCTCAAGAGGCGTGCGCCGATGCAAGCGGGCAAGACGAGCGGGATGGGTCGGAGGGTGCGGGCGACCGACGAGAGATGAGCGACGTCCGACGCGCACCCGCATTCGAGACCGAATGTCGGGCCGGACGGTTCTATCGGAAGCAGCGCCTACCGTTTCGGGTCCAGTTCGATCAGGCCCTTGCGGATGGCCAGGATGGCCGCTTGCGTGCGGTCGTAGACTTGAAGTTTGTGGAAGATGTTCCGCACGTGGTTCTTCACGGTCTTCTCGCTCAGGTCGAGATTGTTGGCGATTTCCTTGTTCGTTTTCCCGTCGGCGACCAATCGCAGGACGGTGATCTCCCGCTCCGTTAGATCATGCTCGGCCCAGCCCGGCTTCTTGCCCTTCTTTTGAGCCATCAACGAGAATTCCGCCAGGATTTTGCTGGCCACGGACGGATGGATGAGCGATTCGCCCCGGTAGATCGCCCGGATGGCGGCGACGATCTGGGACGATTCCGAATCCTTCAGCAGATATCCGGTGGCTCCGGCCCGGACCAGGTCGAAGATGTATTGCTGTTCTTCGTACATGGTCAGTGCAACGATGCCGATGTGGGGAAACTCGCGCTTGATCTGCCTGGTGGCCTCGACGCCGCCCATCCGCGGCATGCTCACATCCATCAGAATGACGTCCGGCAGGAGCGCGCGGGCCTTCTCCACCGCTTCGATGCCGTCCTGCGCTTCGCCGATGACGTGAATGTCGTCTTTGGTCTTGAGAATAGCGGCCAAGCCCTCCCGGACGACCCGGTGATCGTCGGCGATCAGGACCTTAATCTTCTCCATGAGCCTTCTCCTCCTTCTTCATTAGGGGCACTTCGACGATGATCTTCGTCCCATGCCCCTTCTTGGATTCGACACGCCCCTCTCCACCGACCAGCCGGGCCCGTTCCAAAATGCCCTTGATCCCAAAATGATCCCATTTTTCCGGATCGCGCAGGACGAGCTCCATATCGAAGCCGACGCCGTTATCGGTGATCGTGACCCGCAACAGCTCCAGATCGATGTCCAGCCGGATCGACACCCGGTCGGCCTTCGCATGTTTTTGCACGTTGCTCAACGCTTCCTGGATGATCCGGAACAGGAAGATCTTCGTCCGGGGGAAGAGGATCTTCTCGTCCCCCGTGACGGTGAACTTGGCGGCGATATGCGACTGGGTCTCGTACGACTTGAGATAGTTCGTCAGGGCGGGAATCAGTTCCATCTTCTCGTAATGGAGCGGGCGCAGGTTGAAGATGACCTGACGGGCTTCTTGGATGGCCAGTTTGAGTTGCGCTTTGCTCTCCTTGAGAGTGGCGAGACTGGCTTTTGGATTCTTGCGGATGAGTTGCTGGCAGAGGTCGAGTTTGAAATTGACGCCCGCCAGGCTCTGTACGAACCCGTCGTGGATCTCGCAGGCGATCCTGGTTCGCTCTTCCGTGACCGCTGCGCCGGTTTCTTTCACGTACAGCCGGTAGAGGGATTGGTACTTGTTGAGCGTCTTTTCGATTTCGGCCGTCGCCCGGATGCGGGCTTCGATCAATTCCCACATGAACTTGGCGCTGGCGCCGCCGATCACCGTCACGCCCATCCGGTGAAAATCTTGAAGGAACTGCCAGACATCGGGATTGCCCGACACGTCGATGATCAAATCGACCCGCTCCATCGCCAGCAGCTGCTGATAGTCGGGCGTTACCGGAATCCGCAGCCGCTTGGCAAGGCTCAATCCGGGAGCCTGCGGATCAATTTCAGCCACTCCGACGATCTGCACGAGCGGATCGTTCGCGAAGATTTCCATCAGGGCCGTGCCTCCGCGGCCGGCGCCGATGATGGCGACGTTGGTCGAGCCGGGGCTCGGCAGTTTCCGTCGGACTTGCTGAGATTGCACCTTGGTCATGCGCGAGAAACTCCGTGCAGGATGTTCGCCGGTGAACACGGTCGATGACGGTCTGAAGCAGAGGAAGCAGGAACGGCAACGACGGCAGATAGGATCAGGGAATCCGGCTTCAACGTTCCCGGCGTTGTTGAGCCAGCGATTTCAGCTCATCCATGAACTGGTCGATGTCCTTGAACTCCCGGTACACGGAGGCAAAGCGGACATAGGCGACCTGGTCCAGCTGGTGCAACTCCTTCATCACTTCCTCACCCACGACCCGGCTTTCGATCTCGCTTTCGCCCATCTCCTGGATCCGCTTTTCGATCCGATCGGTCGCGGCTTCGATGGTGGCCGTGCTGATCGGCCGTTTCTCGCAGGCTTTTTTCATCCCGGAGAGAATCTTGGTCCGGTCGAACGACTCGCGGCGTCCATCCTTCTTGACGACAACCGGGAGAATCTCTTCGACACGTTCGTAGGTGGTATAGCGCCGCTTGCAGCCGAGGCACTCGCGGCGGCGGCGGATGACCTCGCCCTCCTTGGCCATGCGCGAGTCGACCACCTTGTCTTCGAGTTCATCGCAGAACGGACATTTCACAGGTGGTGGCCCTGCCTCTTGAACGCGGGTTGATTAGTAGGGGTGGAAGATCGGGAACCGGTCGCACAAGGCTTTGGCTTGCACGCGAACCTCTTCGAGCACCGCCGGTTCATTCCGGTGCCGGAGGACACAATCCACCAGGTCCACGATTTCTTTCATCTCCGTCTCCCGCATCCCCCGTGTGGAGACGATCGGAGTGCCCAGGCGAATCCCGCTGGCGACCGCCGGCGGCTTCTCATCATAGGGAACGGCGTTCTTGTTCACGATGATGCCCGCGGCATCCAGCGCGGCATCGGCTTCTTTTCCGGTAATCCCCTTGTTGGAGAGGTTCAGCAGCATCAGATGGGTATCGGTGCCGCCCGAGACGATCTTGTAATCGCGAGCCATCAGCCCCTCCGCCAGCGCTTTCGCATTCGCGACGACCTGCTGCTGGTAGCGCGTGAACGACGGGGACAGGGCCTCTTTGAATGCGACGGCTTTGGCCGCGATTACGTGCATCAGCGGTCCGCCCTGGAGGCCGGGAAACACGAACTTGTCGACGGCCTTCGCATGCTCGGCCTTGCACATCGTGACGCCTCCGCGCGGTCCGCGCAGCGTCTTATGGGTGGTCGTCGTGACGAAGTCGGCGTAGGGAGCCGGGTTCGGATGGAGCCCGGCGGCGATGAGGCCGGCGATATGGGCGATATCGACCATCAGGTAGGCGCCGACCGATTTGGCGATGTCCTGGAATTGGGGGAAATCCAGCACGCGGGCGTAGGCGCTTGCGCCGACCACGATCATGCGCGGCCGGCATTCCTCGGCGATTTTCCGGACGGCGTCGTAGTCGATGGTTTCGGTCTTGCGGTCCACCCCGTAGGAGAAGACCCGGAAGAGAATGCCCGAGAAGTTGACTTTGCTGCCGTGCGTCAGGTGCCCGCCATGGGCCAGGTCCATGCCGAGAATCGTATCCCCCGCCTTCAACACCGAGAGATAGGCCGCCATGTTGGCCTGCGAACCGGAGTGCGGCTGCACATTGACGTGCTCGGCCCCGAAGATCTGCTTGCATCGCTGAATCGCCAGATCTTCGACCCTGTCGACGTGCTGGCACCCGCCGTAATACCGCCTGCCCGGATAGCCTTCCGCGTATTTGTTGGTCAGCAAGGAGCCTTGCGCGGCCAACACCGCCGGACTGGCGAAATTTTCCGATGCAATGAGGAGCAGCTTGTCGCGCTGCCGCGTCTCTTCCGCCTCAATCGCGGCATAGACATCGGGATCCGTCGCCTTCAGCGCGTCCAATGAGCCGATCGCGTCGTGCATCGCTCTCCCCGTCAATCCGCCGCCTTGGCCGGCGGCGCGTCAGCCTCCTGCTTCTTCACCACGCGCACCGTCACCGTAGCCATCACGTCCCGCGGCATCTTGATGGGCACGCTCACGGTCCCGAGTTCCTTGATCGGTTGCGTCAGCTGAATCTTCCGCCGATCCACGGTGAAGCCCTGATCGGCCAATCCTTGGGCGATGTCCTTCGCCGTGACCGAGCCGAACATCTTGTTGTCCTTGCCCACCTGCGCTTCGATCGTCAGCGTGACGGCCGACACCTGCTTGGCATGGGTTTCGATCTCGAGTTTTTCCTTCCTGGCCTTCTCCCCCGCCACCCGTTTGGCATGTTCGAAGGCTTTGATGCTCCGGCTGTCGGCCTCCATGGCTTTCCGGCGGGGCAACAAGAAATTTCTGGCAAACCCGTCCGCGACGTTAATCACATCGCCGAGGTGACCGACCCCTTCGAGGGTCTCCTGAAGAATGACTTTCATACCCCTAACTCCTTCTATAAGAAAGAAAAGGAGAGTACCGAGGTGCCTGTGAAAAGTCAATTCAGATCGGCGACTACTAGCCAATCACGCCGAGTGCCCGGCCGACTTTCTCAAACGCCTTTACCGCATACTCCAGTTGATCTGTCGTGTGCGCAGCCGACATCTGAACGCGGATTCTGGCCTGGCCTTCCGGCACGACCGGGTAGCTGAACCCGACCACGTAGACGCCCTCGTCCAACAACGCCTCGGCCATGGCGGTCGCGCGCACGGCCTCGCCCAGCATGACGGGGATGATGGGGTGTTCGCCCGGAATCAGCCGGAACCCCAGCGCGGTCAATCGAGTACGAAAAAACGCGGCGTTGGCTCGGAGCGCCGCGCGCAGATCATCGCCCCGCTCGACAAGTTCCAGTGCGCGGACCGCCCCGGCGACGACGACGGGCGGGAGCGAATTTGAAAACAGGTAGGGTCGCGACCGTTGTCGAAGCAGTTCGACGATGTCCGCCTTGCCCGAGGTAAATCCCCCGGTGGCTCCGCCAAGGCTTTTGCCTAGCGTGCTCGTCACGATCTCCACTCGATCGGCTACTCCGAAATGCGCGGGGGTACCCCGGCCGTTGTCACCGAGCACGCCGGTCGCATGGCTGTCGTCCACCACCACGGCCGCGTCATAGCGTGCTGCCAGCTCCACGATCCCGTCGAGCTTGGCCAGGTCCCCGTCCATCGAGAACACGCCGTCCGTCGCGATGAGCCGGAGCCGGCAGCCGCCTGCCTCGCGCAGTCGTCCCTCAAGCTCCGCCATATCCGAATGCGCATAACGGAATCGTTTGGCTTTGGAGAGGCGAATGCCGTCGATGAGGCTGGCGTGATTCAGGGCGTCGCTGATGACGGCGTCCTGTTCGTTCAGCAGCGCTTCGAACAAGCCTCCGTTCGCGTCGAAGCAGGACCCGTAGAGGATCGTGTCCTCGGTGCCGAGAAAGGCACTGACGGCCTGTTCAAGCTGCTTGTGCAGATCCTGCGTCCCGCAGATAAACCGTACCGAGGCCATGCCGTACCCATGCCCGGTCAGTCCCTCCCTGCCGGCCCGTACGATGTCCGGATGATTGGCGAGTCCGAGGTAGTTGTTGGCACAGAGATTCAGGACCGAACCCTGCGCCACGCGAATCTCCGCGCCTTGGGGGCCGAGCAGCAGGCGTTCCTGTTTGTAGAGACCTGCGGTCTTGATGCCGGCAAGCTGTTGCCGAAGGACTTCTTTGAGGGAATCGTAGGCCATGTCGTATGCGCAGCTGACAGGCTGACAAGAATCCAAGCTGACAAGGGACACCTCCCCTCGTCACTGAGCCGTGTCAGCCTGTTAGCTTGTGTCCTGTCAGCTCACGGAAACAGCACGACCTTCCCGCATCGCCCCGACTGGATTAACTCAAACCCCTTGGCGAATTCGGCCATCGGGAACGAATGGGTGATCACAGGGCGAACGTTCAGCCCGGCCTTGAAGAGCCCCGCCAGCCGGTACCAGGTCCCGAAGAGCCGCCGGCCCGTCACCCCGTACACGCGAATGCCTTTAAAAATAATCTCGTTCGGGAGGTCAAAGCAGACCGACCCGGTCGGAATGCCGAAGAGCGTCACTCGTCCGCCGTTCTTGACGGAGCGAAAAGCCTGGTGTAAGGCGGTCGGATCGCCCGACATTTCTAGCGCGGCATCGACGCCCTCGCCGGCCGTTACATCTCGAATCGCTCCGGCAAACACCTCCGGCTGATCGGTTTTGACGTTCACCGTATGGTCCACGCCCAGCTGTTTGGCGAGCCCCAGTCGATAGTCACTGACATCGGACGCGATGATCGTGGCCGCTCCGGCCACGCGGGCGACGGCGGCGGCGAACAGACCGGTCGGCCCGCAGCCCGTAATCAAGACCGTATGCCCGGTGATGTCTTCGGCGAGCGCCGCATCCACGGCGTTGCCGAGGGGCTCCTGCACGCAGGCGAATTCCGGAGGAATCTCCGGCGCGGTTCGCCACAGGACGTTTTCAGGAAGGGCCACATACTGGGCATAGGAGCCGTCACGGTCGATGCCTAAAATCTTGTAGTTCTTGCAGACGTGCGCCTGGCCGGTGCGGCATTGGAAACACTGGCCGCATGTGATGTGCGACTCCGCCGCGACATAATCGCCGACCTTCACGCGGGTCACCTCCCGGCCGACCTCCACCACATCACCGCACAGTTCATGGCCGATGATACGCGGAGGCTGCACGCGTCGATGGGCCCAGTCATCCCACCGATAGATATGGGCATCGGTTCCGCACAAGGACGTCGCACGGACCTTGACGATGGCGTCGCGTGGCCCCGGAGTCGGGTCCGGCCAGTCTGTTCGCGTCAAGCCCGGTGCAGCCGTCGTTTTGACCAGCGCCTGCATCCGCTCATTCTATACCAACCGCATGCCTTGAGCATCAGCGTTTCGACGGACAAAAGAAACGGGTTGCACCGGCATTCCCCGATGAGTAGGATGCCGGTGTGATGATCCCTTCAGCCTCCAACTGTCTTGTGGTGGTTGCCGGCCTGCTGGGGTCTCTGCTGTGCGCCCCTGCGTTCCCACCCGTGGTACAGGCGGCTACGTCCCAGGTCGCGTCTCCCCCTGTTCCGCCGGGCAAGCGCTGGGTCGCATTCGACTTCGCCGACGCCGATGCGGCGGGTGAGATCCAGGTCGGTAAACCGCTCAGGTTGTCCATCACGCTCGGAGGAGTGGCGCAAGGCCACGTCCCTCTGGTCGCCGTGTGCGAATCGGTCCACTTCCAGCGCCAGACGGTCGCGCTGGAAGCCGACACCCTCTCGATGGTGCTGAAAGGGACCGCCATCCTGGAACCCATCCTTGGCGGCAAACTCTCGCCGAGCCCGCGAGTCGCGCGGATACAGGTGACGTTCGCCCGGTCGCATAAGGACAAATTGGAACGGGTGATGACGCGGATCGTCTATGTGACCCTGGGGACGCAAGAACCAGTGAACGACTCGAGCGAGTCTCCCCTTCCCGGCGGCATAGACCCTCGCGGGGACGATGCAGGCCAGGAAGAAATTCAGCCGGACGTCGTCCCCCTCGCGAGCGGGCTGGTGCTGGAAGAGGATCTCCTGCCCCTTCCCACGCCGGATCAGGGGCAGGCCTATTGGCAGCAACTCAGCCACCTGCTGAGCCGAAGTTGGAACCGCAACGCCCGCCGGGTCCGGCATTCTCCCTCGAGCGAGACGGTGCGTGTCCGGTTTCGACTCTATCCAACCGGGCGGGCCCAGCTGATTCACATCGAAAAGGGATCGGGCGCACGCGAAATCGACGAGGCCGGCATCCATACCGTCGTACATGCGCAACCGTTCCCTCCGTTCCCCCATGAAGTGGGATCGGAACCGGTCGATGTGCACGTGCGGATGCGAACTGGCTCACGCCCGGCGGCGAAAGAGATCCGATCGGTCGCGAACTCCCCGGCGCCCAGTCCGAATACCGGACCGGCCGCGCCCAGGAAATAACGAAGGCAGTACGGCACGAGACGACGGAGGCAATTCGATGAGGACCGGGTCGAGGTGGGCGGCAGGTGCGGCGGCGTGGGGCCTGGTGGCGGTCCTCTCCCCGACCGTGGGAGCGGAAACGGCTCGGTGGGATATCGACCCCGATCATTCGATCATCGAGTTTCGCGTCTCGCACATGGTCGTGTCTAAAACAGCCGGACGTTTCACGGACTATAGCGGGTTCGTCGAAATGGACGCAGACGCCAAGACCATCAAGACGATCGAGGCCACCATCAACGCAGCCTCCATCAGCACGAACCAGGCGAAACGCGATGCGCATCTGCGCAATGCCGACTTTCTCGACGTCGACCAGTACCCGACGATGACCTACAAACTGAAGAGCTACAAGAAACAGAGTGACAGCTACACGGCGGTCGGCGATTTTACCCTTCGCGGCGTGACGAAAGACATCACGCTCGTCGGGACCTTCAATGGGGCAGCCAAGGACCCCTGGGGCAATACCAGGGCCGGATTCAGCGCAGAAGGCAAGCTCAACCGCAAGGACTTCGGCATGATCTGGAACAAAACACTGGACAACGGGGGATTAGTCGTCGGTGACGACGTGCAGATCCGGATCGAGATTGAGTGCATCAAGGCCAAGAAACCCTAGTTGGATTTCCATCAATCAGTGACGCGCCGCTGAATTTCCCGGGGTGAGCCCGGCTCAGGGGATCGCTCTGCCGGACCGGTGAAGGAAGAGATCGCCCATGAAAGCCATGGTGCTCACTCACACCGCGGATATCTCCACCAACCCGTTGCAACTCAGCGACCATCCTGTTCCGGAACCGGGACCGGACCAGCTGCTCGTCAAGATTCACGTCTGCGGAGTCTGCCGTACGGACCTGCACGTCGTGGAGGGAGAGCTGGCCGACATCGCACTCCCGTTGATCCCGGGGCACCAGGCGGTAGGGACAGTCGTGCGGGTCGGCGCGTGGGTCTCTGAAAGAAAAGAAGGCGACCGCGTGGGGATCGCCTGGCTTCAGGGCACCTGTGGAGCCTGCGAATTTTGCATCGACGGGCGGGAAAATTTGTGCGCGCAGGCGCGGTTCACCGGTTATCAGGTCAATGGAGGCTATGCCGAGTACGCCGTCGTGCCCGCGCGATTCGCCTATCCGATCCCACCGGTCTTTTCGGACGACGAGGCCGCTCCCCTGTTGTGCGCTGGCATTATCGGCTATCGCGCGTTGCGCCTCAGCGGGATCAAGCCGGGCCAGCGCCTGGGCTTATACGGCTTCGGCGCGTCAGCCCACATCGTCATTCAGATCGCCCGGCACTGGGACTGCCGGGTCTACGTCAGTTCGTTGAAGGCCGAGCATCAACGGTTGGCGACACAGCTGGGGGCCGTCTGGGTCGGCGGGGCGACCGACCTGCCGCCGGAACGCCTGCACGGGTCGATCATCTTCGCCCCGGCCGGTGAATTGGTTCCCCCGGCGCTGCGCGCGCTCGAACGAGGCGCCACGCTCGCGCTGGCCGGTATCCATATGTCGCCGATCCCCTCGCTCGACTACGATCGTGACGTGTTCGGGGAGCGGGTCATTCGCAGTGTCACGGCCAATACCAGGCAGGATGGGATTGATCTGTTGCGCGACGCTGCCGCTATTCCGATCAAACCGCACACGATCCGCTTTCCCCTGGAGGAGGCCAACCGCGCGCTGCAGGCGCTGAAGGCCGGAACGTTCCAAGGCGCGGCCGTTCTCTCGTTGTGATCGCTCACGAACCTGGAAATCGAGCCCCCCGGCTGTGGTAAATTGATGCCCGATGTCTCGATTTCGTGTAGTCCTCATGGCTGCCCTCGTCCAGGCGCTCGCCCTCCCCAGTTGGGCGCTGGAATTTACGGCGGACCGCATTACGAAGATCGATGGCCATCTGGGCAAAGCCGTCCTCTACTATCGCGACAACATGTGGCGGATCGAGCATCATTCCCTGGGTCCGGTCAACGTCAGCATCGTGCGGAAGGACAAACAGGTCGTGTGGCTCCTGCTGTCGCGCATGAAACATTTCAAAACGGTTCCCTACAGTGCGGAACAGGATCTGATGGTCACGGAACGACTCGACGGGGAGGTGTCGCGGGAAGAGATCGGGAACGAAACACGCGAAGGCCACCCGACGATCCTCTATGAAGTGACCACGAAACAGGGAGAACGGACGGAGGTCTATTACCAGTGGTTGGCCACCGATATCCGTTTTCCGATGAAGTTAGCCAAGAAAGACGGCAGTTGGATCGTGGAATACCAGCATGTCAAGATGCGGTCCGTGTCGGACTATCTGTTTCAGCTGCCGGTCAACTTCCAGCCGCTCGAAGAGTTCGATAAAGGCACGGCCACGGAGCCGGAACGACAGGGAATGTAAGTGACAAGGAGGGGCTTCATTGTGCGCAGGCGAATCATCATGGGCGCTGTCATCGCAGGATTGTTGGGAGCAGGAGGATTAGTTCACGGGTTGGATGTCGCCGACGTCGTCCGGGTATGGACTCCCGAAGGACGAATGATTGCCGTGGAGCGGATCAAGCTGCCGGCTCATGATGAGATGATCCTCATTCCGGCAGGCCCGTTCCTCATGGGCAGCGACAGGAAGGTGGATCGCAACGCCTACCAGGCGGAATTCCCGCAGCGGACGGTTCATCTGGATGCTTACGAGATCGACAAGTTCGAAGTGACCACCGTGCAATACCTGAAGTTCGTCCTCGCCAGGAATCTGCCGCCGCTGATTGACTGGCAGTATGACGGCGGCAACTTCCAGGACACCATGGTCAACCATCCTGTGATGCACGTGTCGTGGGCCGACGCCGATGCCTACTGCACATGGGCCGGGAAGCGCCTGCCGACCGAAGCCGAATGGGAAAAAGCCGCCCGCGGCGAAGACGGGCGCATTTATCCATGGGGCAACCAGCCAGCGGGATTGTCACGTTCGAATTTCGGTCGGACCGGTCTGTCGGGTCCGGTGCGCGACCGTCCCGAGCGCTTGCTGCTGTATCCCCCCATCATCTCGGTGGACAAATACGACAACGCGGTGAGCCCTCATGGCGTCTTCCAGATGGCAGGGAATGTAGCCGAGTGGGTGGCCGACTGGTATGACCCCAAATACTACGCGACGGCGCCGGACAAGAATCCCAAGGGACCGGAGAAGGGCACCCAGCGGAGCTTTCGTGGCGGAGGCTGGGTCGACAGCACGCCGAGCGTGCGGGCCGCGCAACGCAATGGCACTGATCCCAACACCAAGATGAACTGGATGGGTTTCCGCTGTGCGCGGGATTTGAAGAATTCCGGAGAACCGCAGGAAACAGCCTCGCAACAGACCAGTTCCCGAAACTAGTCGCTACCGTTTTCGGTCAAGCAGCGTCCGGACCTGCTCGGATGTTTCCTTGACCAGAATGCCCATCTTCGGATGGGCGGGTTCGAGGTCGATCGGCCAGCCGTGCTGGCGCAGGCGTTCGCTGGCGGTCGGCCCGATCGAGGCGACAACCATCTTCTTGAGTGCCACACGAAAGGGCTCCACCGTTCCGTCTTTCTCCAGTACTTGCATCACATGATCCGCTTGTGCGGCGTTGGTGACGAGAAGCACAGCCACCTTCCCGACGATGACGTCGTCGAGTCCCTGTCTGAGCGGCCCCAGATCTTCCGGGAGCGCCCAGCGATAGATGGGAACCGGAAAGACCTCGGCTCCTCGTTGTTTCAGCGCCTCCAGCAAATCCTGATTTGACGCCCCATACTCCTGCACCGCGACGCGCAATCCCTTGACCGTCCGGTATTGGTCTAGCGTGGAGAGCAGATCGATCCACGTGTTTGGTTCCGGCACCGTCAGTGCGGGTTGGAGACCTAACGCCTTGAGAGCTGCAACCGGCTTGGGTCCCCGGGCCACAATGACCGTCTGCTCGAGGGCTGCCACAATCGACGGCCAGGGATAGTGGGCTTTCAACAGACTGAAGAGAGCGGTCGTGCCCACGCCGGTGAGCAGAACGAGCAGATGGACCCCTTCGGTCGTGAGGCGAACTCCGAACTGCAGCGCCGCCGAATTGTCCTCCAGCGGAATTTCCCGGATGGCGGGGATGACGAGCGGTCGCCCACCGAAGCGGGCGATGAGCCTGGCCATTTCCGCGGCCATGCGGGACTCAAACGACGCGACCGTCAGTCCCTGGAAGTCTGGGTTGGTCGTATGGTGACCTGGCGGAATCATCAGATCGCCAAGTCCTACTTGGCCGTCGCGTCCATCGCACACCTGAACCCTGTCGATTCATTGCGAATCAGCGGATCGCTGTCGACGCGGGTGAAAATGCGGACGGTCGGGGTTTCATTCTGCCATCCAGCGCCGCGGAGCACCCGTTTCGTGCCGGTCTCCGGCCCTTTCGGGTTTCTCGACGGGCTCTTCTCGTAGTACCGGGGATCGTACCAGTCGGACACCCATTCCCAGACGTTGCCCGCCATGTCATAGGCTCCATACGGGCTTTTTCCGGCTTCATAGCTCCCCACCGGCATCAAGGTTTTTTCTCCGATCCACCGCTGATTGAAATTGAGATGTTTGTTGGTGGGTTCGACATTGCCCCAGGGGAACCGTCGATCGGCTGTGCCCTTGGCGGCCTTCTCCCACTCCGCTTCCGTCGGCAGCCGCTTGCCTGCCCAGACACAGTATGCCTCCGCGTCCGTCCAATCCACGTTGATCACGGGGCGATCGGCGAGCAACTCGGTGATGGCCTCCCCCTGCCACAGGTTGCGCGTGGGGTTCTTCGGATTCTGCGGCACGCGGTGGCCGGTGGCTTTGACGAACTCAAGATAGCGACCGTTCGTCATCTCGAACGTGTCGATGTAGAAGGCGTCGACGAACACGTCGTGCCGGGGGTATTCGTCCCGTCCTCCGTCGCGGTCGCCTTGTGGCACGCCCATCGGAAACGCGCCGTCCGGGACCAACACCATCGGGGCGCCGTCTTTGCCCGTGACGTCCTGTTGCGGAGTCGCCGCCGCCGACATGGCGTGGAGACTCAGCAGCCATGCGGTGACAGCCAATGCGCGCATGGAGGCCCTCATCGATTTCATCTCCTTTGTTCAAGCCATGGAGGCGCCATCGTACCACAGCCGTCGCTCCCGACACACAAGCCGATTTCCCGTTGACGGCCGGCAGGGGGTCTCCCTAGTATACACACGGTGTTCTCCCGTCTTGAACGGAGCCGCCCCGAGAGACCCCATGGCAACACCACTTCATCGAGGACTTCGGCATCTGGCGCTCCGCGTCACGGATCTTGCCCGCTCCCGCCAGTTCTACGAACAGCTGCTGAGCATGCAAGTGGTCTGGGAGCCGGATCCGGAAAACGTGTACTTCAGTTCCGGGAACGATAACCTGGCACTGCATCAGATCCCTCAGGATGAACTTGCCGACTACCGGCCCCTCCCAGCTCAGCTGCTCGATCACCTCGGAGTGATTCTCGACAGCCCGCGGGCGGTCGAGCAAATGTTCGGCGACCTCGCGCCCAGAATCGAGCGCCTGGGCGGGAAAGTTGTCCGGCCGCCCAAACAACACCGGGACGGCAGCTATTCGTTTTACTTCTCCGATCCCGACGGAAATGTCATCCAAGCCCTGTACGAACCGAATATCAGTGGTAAGTGACGGGCGATGGTGAAGATGCTGACAGGGTTTCAAGCGGCAAGCTGCAGGTGAGAGCATGAGAACAATCACTTCGCCCCTGTCAGCCTGCGAGCTTGTCAGCTTGTCAGCGCCTTCGCACGGCGCCTAACGGTCATGAGAATCTTGGACAGCCTACCGCGCGAGCATTACCTGAGCCTAGCCCCATGGTGCTGGGTGCAGCTGGAGAGTGATGTCCCCCCGGGCCCCTTCCCCTTCGTCGCAGGAGTGGCGTCCGACGTCGTGGCAAGTCTCCAGGAAGCCCATACCCTATTGGCCAGTGCGATCGACACCGTGATCAGCGATGTCTTCTCGAAGCGGGCTCCGCTGGATGATCCGGACCGGCGGCAGCGGCTGGAAGATGCCTATGCTGAGCTGGTCAACTCCCGGCCTCACCTCCGCCGACATATCCGGTGTGGCCGCAACCAGGACGAGACATTTCAATGGGAGTTTTCCTCAGACGAGGCCAGGGCCACCGTGGTCACCAACGGTGGCCTGCGCATCTTTCATTCGGTCAAGCGGCAGGCAATTCCTCTCGGATTCGATCAGCAACCGCTGGGACCGGTTGTGGGGAGACTGCTGGGCCTGTTGGACGGCACGCACCGGACAGAAGAGATCCAAACGGTGGTGATGGCTGCGCCGCGAGACCAGCAGCCGGTCCTGACGCGGCTGCTGGACCTGCTGCATCAGTACGAGTGTCTCGTGAGTTCGCTGCAGACTTCGATCCGGCAACGCTGGTTCGAGGTTGTGCAGGATCGGGATACCGTGCATCTGGGCCATGCCGCGTTGCTCTATCGGCAGCGTGACAACGTCCTCCTGTTCGATCCCTGGCTGTTGCCCTGGTTTGCCGAATCCTCCGTGCCTTCTCTCTGGGGATCCTTACTCCCGAAGCCGGCGGCCGTGTTCCTGACTCACGATCACGACGACCATGTCGATCCCCGCACCCTCCTCCATGTGCCGAAAGACACTCCGATCATCGTCCCCAGCCGGCGCAACCGGAAGAAATTCTACTATGACTATGGATCGCTCCTGCGGGAGTTGGGGTTCAGTCGCGTCGTCGAACTGGCCCACGGCGAATATTGGCCCTTCGAAGGAGGGACCGTGGTCTCACTCCCATTCTACGGCGAGGATCCCTGTGATCTGGAGATGCCGAGAAACTGTTATTTGATCAGTGATCGGGGCCAGAACGTCCTCGTCCATGCGGACAGCGGACCGACCAATGACGGGCGTTCGTCGTTGAAGGACAACATCATCGCGCGGCTGGTCGACAAGTACGGGCCGATCCCTTTGGTGTTCGCGTCTCAACAGCAGTTGCTCGAACTCCGCGGCCATGCTGCCTATGCGCCGCTGTCACATCCGGGGAAATGGCTGGACGTAGGCGAGAACGGCTATCTCACCAACACCTACCTGGCCGACCTCTGCCGGACCGCGCAGGCGAAACAGTTTGTCTCCTACGCGACCGGCGGCGCAGACTGGTATCCGGATCACTTGTCGTTCATGTTCAGTCAACGGAACCCCTCTCGAACCGCGCTGCTCACGGCCCACTGGGAGCGGCCGGAAAACCTGAAAGCCCTTCTCTCCCCTCACGGTTGCGCGTATCATTACTCGCACGCGCTGGAGATCTATCGAGTCACCGGTAGGGGCGGGGTCGATGTCGTTTCGACAGGTGATGCCCTCTCGCCTTTGAACCTGTATCGGGTAGATCATGGCGATCCGCCGTTCATGCAGTCAGGCGGGCGGGCGTAGAGCGGTCTCTTTCCAAGGAGTTGAGATGGGAATGGTACAGTCGCCGATCTTGGTCACGGGTGTGGCGGGCTTCATCGGGTTTCATGTGGCCAAACGATTGTTGGATCGTGGTGACTCCGTCATCGGCCTCGATAACGTCAACGACTACTACGATGTTCGCCTCAAGGAAGCCCGCCTCGCGGAGCTGACGCCGCACAAAGAATTCAGCTTCATCAAGCTCGACGTGGCCAACCGGAACGGCATGCGGGATCTCTTTGCCGACGAACCGTTCCGGCGGGTCGTCCATCTCGCAGCGCAGGCCGGCGTCCGCTATTCGCTCGTGAATCCCCACGCCTATACCGACGCCAACATCGAAGGCTTCATGAACATCCTGGAAGGCTGTCGCCACAGCAAGGTCGAGCATCTGGTCTATGCATCGTCCAGTTCCGTCTACGGCGGGAATACCCACATGCCGTTTTCAGTCCACGACAACGTGGACCACCCCGTGTCGCTCTACGCCGCGACGAAGAAAGCCAACGAACTCATGGCTCACTGCTATGCGCACCTCTATCGAGTCCCCTGCACCGGGCTCAGGTTCTTCACGGTCTACGGCCCCTGGGGACGCCCTGATATGGCGCTATTCATCTTTACGAAAGCGATTCTGGAAGGGAAGCCCATCGAAGTCTTCAATCAGGGCAGGATGAAGCGCGATTTTACCTATATCGACGACATCGTGGAAGGAATCATCCGCGCATTCGATCGTCCGGCCACGCCCGATCCGTCATGGTCCGGCGAGCGACCGGATCCCGGCACAAGTTCCGCACCGGCCCGGGTCTACAACATCGGCAACCATCAGCCGGTAGAGCTGCTGTATTTCATCGAGGTGTTAGAAAAGGCGATCGGAAAGAAGGCCGAAAAGAAAATGCTCCCCTTGCAGCCTGGCGACATACCAGCCACCTATGCCGATATAGAGGACCTTATGCGGGATGTCGGATTCAAACCGGCCACCGCGATCGAAGAAGGCATTCCGCGATTTGTGAAGTGGTACCGCGAGTTTTACAGGGTGTGAGGGCAGTCGGGCTGACTACTTCCGCTCAGGGCCAGAGCCGTTTTGTTCCGCCGTAAGCCTCTCTTGCGCTTGGCTGCGGAACTCGTTCCGTCCTGCGTGCTGCGCGCACGGAACTTCGGACAGTCCTCGCCATCTTCTTTCAGAAGACCGCTTCGGCTCGGCAACGGCGGAACACAAAACGGCTCTGATGCATGCTCCAGTAGTCAGTCCGACTGCGGAGGATGAAAGGTAGGGAGGTCTACCTCGCGGCGCATCCGTTCCTGCCGAGAGTAAGTGGAGCGGGTGAGCGAGCTTACGGACAACCCACCGGCACAAACCCCGTGCCGAAGAGCCGCGACAGCGCCATCCACCGCACATTGTCATAGAACGAGTAGCTGGGGCCGCGCTGATTACGGCCTGAGAGATCGCCGCCGTAGGACGGGTCCGATCCGAACCAGAACCCGCCGCGGGTCTTCTGGGCGAGGGTCAGCCATTCCATATACAGACCGCAGACTTCTTCCTGCACCGAGCCGGACGACGTACTGTTCGCGTGCCAGTCTCGCGCCCAATCGGGAATGTTCCGGCCTCCCGCACCCCACGCGCTGTCCCGGTGGGGCGATGTGTCATAATGCGGCGCGGCAGCCGTCATGGCCCGAGGAATCATAGGCATATGCTCCATGGAAGGCACAACCGACAGAGGCTTCAGCTCCATCGCCCGACAACCGGCCCGTTCCTTGTTGGTATAGATCGTGTTTCCGTCCGCCTGCAGACATTCCCACATTCCTGCCGGATCCGGGGCCGACGGCGAGGTGTCGGCGCTCGTTGAGCCGGCAAGGAACAGGACGAGCGCCCCTGCTGATAGGACTGCGCGGGTGATCTTCATGGGGCACCTCCAGAAAATTGTTCCACCGACGCCTGAGTCTTGACTGTCTGACCGTCGTCCGGCCCTCGCATCGCAGTCACAACCTACGCAATCGAGCCTCGAACAGTCTATGCCACTTTGGAGGGGGAAAGATAGGACCCGAGCCGATTTGAAGGCAGCCTGGCTCCCGCGTGATCCTCTCGACGCGCTGGTGATCATCAGCACAATCCGCCACCTCGCTCCCTGAGCGTCATCGGAGCGGAGGGGAGCCCGTTCTCCTCACCCACGCCGTAGGAATCCTCCGCACCAGCAGCTGTGCCTTGTCCCGTACCGAGGGCTCAGGTATGCTGCGCGCGAACGCGCGACGAGACTCGCGTTTGGTGCGAGACCCGCTGATTTTGCGAGAAAAGCGGGATTGGGCAGAAACTTCATCTTCCCGAGTCGCGCCTGTCGCGCACTTCGCGCGCGTCTCGCTCACATCTCACGAGCGACGAGACTGACCATGACTGACTACGGCGTACTCGGAAACCTGCTCGTCATTTTCTCCGTCTCCATCGCCGTCGTGTTTCTGTTCCATCAATTCCGCCTGCCCTCGATTGCCGGATTCCTGGTCGCCGGAGCCTCAATCGGCCCCCACGGCCTCAACCTCATTTCCGATGTCGGAACCGTGCAGATTCTGGCGGAGATCGGCGTGGTGCTGCTGCTGTTCACGATCGGCATCGAATTCTCGCTGGTGCAACTCGCTTCGCTTCGACAGATGCTCTTGATCGCTGCTCCGATTCAGGTCGGCGGTGTCATCGCCATCGCCTGGCTGGGGGGCATGATCGCGGGGTTGTCGGGACCGCAAGCAATATTTTGGGGGTTTCTCTTGTCGCTGAGCAGCACCGCAATCGTGCTGAAAGCCATGGCGGCCAGCGGCGACAGCGATTCGCTTCACGGCCGAGCAACAATTGGGATTCTCATCTTCCAGGATCTGGCCGTAATGCCCATGATCCTGCTGACGCCGATCCTGGCTAGTTCGAATGAGGGCACGTTCGGCTCCATCCTCATGACCCTGGGTAAGTCCGTGGTGGTCGTCGGGTGTGTCGTCGCGGCGGCCTGGTACGCGGTACCGAAGCTGCTCGATCACATTGTGCGCAGCCGCAGTCGCGAACTCTTCCTGCTGACCACCATCGTGTTGTGCCTCGGCATCGCGTGGCTGACGTCCCTGGGAGGGCTGTCGCTCGCCTTGGGAGCCTTCATTGCCGGGCTGGTGATTTCCGAATCGGAGTACAGCCACCAGGCGATGGCAGAGGTGCTGCCGTTTCGCGATAGCTTCAACAGCCTGTTTTTCGTGTCCATCGGCATTCTGATGGATTGGCACGTCTTGCTTGAATACCCCGTGGTAGTAACCGGCCTGTTGATCGTGGTTCTCCTCGTGAAGTTCGTCACCGGCGTCGGAGCCGTGCTCGCCGTGTCGATGCCGCCACGATCGGCAGTCATGACCGGCATTGCCTTGGCGCAGGTGGGCGAATTCAGCTTTATCCTGGCGCAGGTGGGACAGGAGCACGGGTTCCTGGCCGGACCGCCCTATCAGATATTCCTGGCCGTCTCGGTCTGTTCCATGATCATCACACCGTTTCTCATGCAGTGGTCGCCGCATCTGTCTCGACGGCTGGAGGCCGTGCAGCGGGTGCGCCGCTGGTTTCCTCAACGGACAACGGCGCATGTGCTCGAAACGGAAGGACGGCATCTTCGCATCAAGGACCATGTGATTATCGTGGGGTATGGATTGAATGGACGGAATCTGGCCCGCGTGCTGAGTGAAACCGAGGTGCCGTACATCGCGCTGGATCTGGACGGCGATACCGTGCGCCGCGAGGCGCAGCACGGTCTCCCGCTTTACTATGGCGACGCGACCAACCCGAACGTGCTCCGGCATGTCAAGATCGAAGAGGCGCGGGTCCTGGTGGTCGCCATTTCCGATCCCTTTATGGCTCGGCGCACCGTGCAGGTGGCGCGGGGCCTGAACCCGAACCTCCACATCGTCGTGCGAACACGCCATCTCCGCGAGTTGGAAGAACTCCATCAGCTCGGCGCGGACGACGTCGTGCCGGAGGAATTTGAAACGTCGATCGAGATCTTCGCGCTGGTGCTGCGGACCTACAACATGCCGCAGGACCTCGTGATGCGGAAGGCGGAGCAGATTCGACGCGAGGGCTATGCCTTGCTGCGCCGTAGCGAGTTGCCGGAATTGGCCCACCATCTTCGTGGCGGTACGCTCAGCGACGTGGAAGTGGAGACCTGCCGGATCGAAGAGGATTCGCCGGCGACCGGGAAGACCCTCGCTGAGCTTTCGGTCCGCCTGCGAACCGGGGCCTCGATCATTGCCTGGACTAGGAGCGGCGTGACCGAATCCAATCCATCAAAAAAAACCGAACTCCTTGCTGGCGATATCGTGGTGCTGTTGGGGACGCGCGATCAGATCAGACGGGCGATCGGACTGCTTCTAGACAGCCAGACGGAGGTGACCTAACGGAGCTGGCCCGTCATGACCTGGTAGGCTTCTTCCAAGGTACCGGCTTGAACAAGTTGCATGCGCGTTCGAGCGGCGACGTCGTTCGCGAGCGTCCAGTCCGGCGTATGGATCTGGTCTTGCGCGACGATGATGGTCCGATAATACGCACCGGCTGCGGCTTCGATCTTGACGGGCAGTCCTCCGACCACATCAAGTCGACCGTCCGGCGTCACCTGGCCGGTGAGGGCGACGTGCGATCCGATCACATCGCCCCGAAAGAGTGCCATGATTCCCACGGCGACAGCCGCACTGGCGCTCATGCCGTCGGTGATCGCCGTCATGGAGCGATTCTTGATCGTAATCAGCCAGTCATGGCCGGGGTCACCGACGGCCCGGGCTGCGGCCTGAACCGCCCGGCGGACGCCCTCCTTCCATTCCTCCCCCACCAGCGAGCCGCCTCCTAGATTGACCTCATTGAATTGAATCGCGGGGCCATCCTGCCTCGCTACCCGGTCGAATTGAATCAGGATGTAATTGACGACACCGGGTTGGCCCTCTCCCTGGACGCCAAGAGCCGGCACGGAGATCACCCGGGATGCGCCGGCGGCCGCCGCCGGTACCGCAGGAATAGCGACGTGAGAACGAGCAGGAGGATGATTCTGAGACGAACGGTCAGCTTCTCCACCGCAGCGTCACTCGTTCCTTGAGGGGATGCTCCATCGGCTTCCCGGTCTGGATCGACGCCAGATGAGCCGCCTTCAGCTTGTAGTACCACTTGGCCGGCATGTCGGAATCGCCCAGGAACATCGACGACGGCTTGTGGCGAAGCCCCACTGCCAGCTGCTTCATCGCGCGTTCATCCTGGCCCAGAAACTTTTTCGTCAGGGTGCGAAAGATCAAGTTGCCGAACGGCAGCCAGTGCAACCCACGCCAATACGCCGAAAAATCGATGCGACATTCCATGTCGGACACGGGTGTCGCCATCAGCCGGTTGGCCACCCAGGCTCTGCCGCATTGCATGAGTTCGACGCGTTGATTCGGAAGCAGAAAGTCGATGGTGGTGGTCAGCGGCCCTCCGTACAACCGTTCCAGCCAATGAAACGGGCCGCTGTTTTTAGCCGGTCGATGGGCCGCCATCCGGAAGCCGTTGGCAATCGGTTCAAAGGTCTTCGTTTTCTCGTGCATGCGCGCGTCGCTGCGCCACCAGGAATGCACATAGGGCCCGTGAACCGGATCGATGAGCCCGATGATGCCGTCGTCCGCCGTACAGGTGTAGGTCAGCGAAATATGAAACGACTGCCGGGGCTCCGAGGGAAGCGGCATCCGAGGGACTGGCGGCAGCCGCACAGTGTTGCCGCGCTCATCGGGCAGGTACAGCCAGATCATGCCGTCGGTCTCTTCGGCCGGATAGGTCGCGATCCCGACCTTGTCGATTTGCAGGGTCGTTCCTTCCGGCAGTGCGGGAATGCGGCGACAACGGCCCTGTGTGTCGAATTGCCACCCGTGATACGCACATTCGACCCGCTCACCGTCGAATCGTCCGAACGACAAGGGCATGCCGCGGTGCGGACAGAGATCGCGCATCGCGCCCAAACGTCCTTCTCGATCGCGGCAGAGCACGATCGGGAGCCCCAGCATCTGCAAGGCCTTCATCGAGCCTGGAGGCAGGGTGTCGCTCGGGACGGCCGGATACCAGAACCCCAGGAGCGGAGCGCTCCTGGCGGACACGATCTCGGGTAGCAGCTGCGCGCTCATTGACAGGGAAGGAAATCCGAAAGACAGGGCACAATCCGATCGGGTGGGAATATAGCGACCGGCTCCGGGAAGGTCAAGCGATGCGGGCAAGTGCGCGGCCGACCCCGTTCCTTGACACCCTCACGGACCCCATACTATTCTGTTCTCACGCGCGAACGACGCAGATCATGCGTATGCGAATGAGGTGACACCGTGAATGCCACGCAGATAGAACCGACGGCGACGTTGGCCCAGCTCCAGGAATCCAAGCCCGATAAGGTGACGATTGTCTTGCTCAGCGGCGATCTCGACCGCGCCATGGCCGCCTTCATCATCGCCACCGGTGCAGCCGCGATGGGGATGCACGTGACGGTGTTCTTCACGTTCTGGGGGTTGAACGCCATTCGCCGGAAGGGCGCGGCCAGTTCCGCCAAGGACTGGCTCCGCTGGATGTTCGGCGTGCTCAACAAAGGCGGCGCCGAGACGCTCCCCTTGTCCCGCTTCCATTTCGGCGGGCTGGGCACCATGATGATGCAGAAGGTGATGAAGCAAAACCGGATGCCGGGCGTCCCGGAGTTGATGCAGACGGCCCTGGATTTGGGCGTGCGGTTCATCGCCTGCACCACCACGATGGGCCTCATGGGCATTACCAAGGATACGTTGATCGAGGGCATCGATCAGTTCGCGGGAGTCACGACCTATCTGGCGGAAGCGAAGCAAGGTAGCGTGAACCTGTTTATTTGACAAGCGAGACGGGCGAGAAAAGCGAGCAGGGGCGAGTCACCGGCCTCGCGATCCCCGCGTTTCTCGCTCGTGTCGCGGAGAGTGGAAACTATGCAGGCCGATGTTAAGCTCGACACTCTCGGGTATTTCTGCCCGATGCCGATCATCCTCACGTCGAAAAAGATCAAGGAATTGACGTTGGGCCAAGTGCTGGAAGTCGTCTCCGACGATGAGGGAATCAAGAAAGACATGCCGGCCTGGTGCGACACCACGGGACACCAGATGGTGGGCATGGAAGAGGAGCAGGCCGCAGCAGGCCGGATCTACAAAGCGTTCGTGAGAAAGACGAAGTAGTCAAGACGAGACGAGCGCGATCGCTCGTGATGAGCTGAAGCCGGAGGGAAACACAATCCCCTCCGGCTTCGTCGTTTGATTGATGGGGGTCCTGGGGCGTGCCGCCGATTATTGAATGTATCCCCAATTTCAGCGAAGGCCGGAATCCCACCGTCGTCCAAGCCCTCATTACGGCAGTACGGTCCGTGCCCGACGTGTGGCTCCTGGACCACACGATGGACAGTGATCACCATCGGTCGGTGCTGACATTCGTGGGCCCGCCGGACGCGGTCGGTGAGGCGGCATTCCGTGCCATCACCGTGGCAACGGAGTTGATCGATCTTCGCCGGCATGCCGGCGTGCATCCGCGCGTCGGTGCGACGGACGTGGTACCGTTCGTTCCGATTCAAGACGTGAGTCCGGAGGAGTGCGTTCGGGTGGCCCGCGCGGTCGGACAGAAGGTTGGCGCAGAGCTGGGCATTCCTGTCTTTCTCTATGAACAGGCCGCAACGCATCCGGACCATGCAAGATTGGAAAACATCCGACGAGGGGGATTGCCCGGACTTGCTGCTCGGATGGGGTCCGATGCCACCTGGGTACCGGATTTCGGCCCCCTCCGGCTCCACGAAACGGCGGGAGCGGCCGTCATTGGGGCACGCCAGCCGCTCATCGCGCTCAATGTGAATCTGAACACGACCGATCCGACGGTGGCTCACGCGATTGCAAAGGCGATAAGGCATTCGAACGGCGGATTACCCTGCCTGAAGGCGATCGGAGTCGAATTGCCGAGCCGCGGCATGACCCAGGTCTCGATGAACCTGACGGATTACCGGATCACCTCCATGCACACGGCATTTCAGGCAGTCAAAACCGAAGCCGCGAAACGCGGGGTCGAAGTTGCCGGCAGCGAACTCATCGGGCTGGTGCCCCAAGCGGCATTCGACCACACGGCTGCCGAGTCAATCCAGCTCGAACGATTCGATTCAGCACAGGTCCTGCAAGCGCGCCTGCGAGTTGCCATGTCCGAGGACCCCGCACGCGACCGGTCACTTTCTGAATTCTTGGAGGCGGTCGCGGATGCGAAGCCCACTCCGGCCGGCGGCAGCGTGGCGGCGCTCGTCGGCGCGTTGGCGGCCGCCTTGGGCGCGATGGGAGCACGTCCTGGCGATCACATCGAGGCGCGACCACAGTTGGTCCAGGCAAGCCGGCGACTCCATGCCCTCATCCGGGCGGACAGTGAAGCCTATCGAGCGCGGGCCGGATCCCGTACAATTCCCGATGAGAGATCCGAACAACCGGCGGCATCGCCCATGGCCTGGCAGCAGGCAACAGAGATTCCTCTGGAGATTGCCGAGATGGCCTGCCAAGTGGGACGGACGATTCAGTCCTGCCTGAAGTCGGCGAAACCAGCCCTTCATTCGGACTTGACGGTCGGGTTGATCATGGCTCTGGCCGCCGCGGACGCCGCGCTGCATACCACGCGGGTCAATGTAAAAACGACGCGAAATCCGCGGCTTAACGAGATGCTGCTCCCCCGAATCAGGAAGGCCGAGCAACGCCTTGAGGAACTGAAGGCGCTATGTTACACTCCTCCGCCGAATCAATAGCGTCACGGGCGTGGACAGGCAGAGCCTGAGAAAGTGAAACGTCGAACCGGATGGAAATCAAAGTTTTCAATAACAACGTTGAAAAAGCTCTGAAGGTTGCCAAGAAGAAGCTGGCGGGTGAAGGGTTGTTCCGTGAACTAAAGCGTCGCCGCTTCTACGAGAAACCCAGCGTCAGAAAAAAGGCGAAGCAACGCGAGGCTCAACGGCGCCGTCAGAAGTGGTTGTCGAAACGGAGACCTGAGTAATCGGCGGCGTCGCCGCCGGTCGGCCGACCTGTCATCCTTCCCGCCACGCTTTCTCTTGTGCGTTCTCTTTAGCCCCATGCATGAGGGTCAGATCCATGCCGCGATCCGGATCGTGAAGCGGGAGATCCGCCGATGGCAGGAACCAGTCGTCGGCGTGGTCGCCCGGGAATTTGATCGCGATCCCTTTCTCATCCTCATTTCCTGCCTCCTGAGTCTCCGGACGAAAGATAAGACCACCCGTGAAGCCAGTGCCCGGCTCTTCACTCTGGCGCAGACACCGGCCGCCGTGCTGAAGCTGCCGCTTCGGAAGATCGAACGGGCCATTTACCCCGTCGGCTTCTACCGAACGAAGGCGCGATCGATTCACCAGATCTGTCGCCGGCTGCTCGATGTCTACGGCGGAACGGTGCCCGATTCTATCGACGAGCTTGTGACCCTGCCGGGGGTCGGACGGAAGACGGCGAATCTGGTCGTGACGGTCGGGTACGGCCGGCCCGGAATCTGTGTCGACACCCACGTCCACCGGATCACCAATCGGTGGGGATACATCGAAACCAAGACGGCGGAAGAGAGTGAGGCAGCGCTCCGAGAGAAGCTGCCCCGACGATATTGGATCACTTTCAATGATCTGCTCGTGCCCTATGGCCAGAACCTCTGCCAGCCGGTCTCGCCGTTCTGCAGCACGTGCAAACTGACCGACTTGTGCGATCGGGTAGGAGTGACGCGCTCGCG
>JBQTIO010000062.1:0-3411 GCA_052388075.1 Nitrospiraceae bacterium | reverse complement strand
CAACCGCGTCACACCCTCGAAATGTCCGAAGACCGCCGCGCTGTTGTGGTGCGGGTTCCGCTGCTTGCCGCCGAATTGTCCCGAAAGAAACGTGTCTCGTCCGCTGGCATCGACCACGAACCTGGCGTCATAGGTCAGTGCCCGCCCTGTCTGGTCTTCGGCCTGAACCAGATGCGTGGCACCCTGCCGAAACTCAACGTGCTTGGCCCGGACGCCCTCATGGAGGTGTGCCCCTTTCTCGACTGCGTTGTCGATCAGGATCTTGTCGAATTCAGCCCGTTTCACCTCGTAGGCAAACGGTTGTGAGCCGTCGAGTGCTTGGGAGAAGTACAGCATACGGGAACGCCCGTGATAGGGCGAGACTACTTCGGCGCCGTACTTGGTGATACCGATCTTCTCGACCTCCTGCAGCACACCCAGTCGTTTGAGCATCGGAAGCGAGTGCGGCAGCAGCGATTCACCGATGTGAAAACGTGGGTGGCGGTCTTTCTCCAGCACATGGACGTTCCATCCCTTTTGGGCCAGCAAAGCGGAAATGGCTGAGCCGGCGGGACCACCTCCGACGACGAGGACGTCGCATGTTGTGAGGCAACTTGCGGCATTGGGGAAGGAAATGGTCATGGACGCAGAAACCTTTATGAGCACTTCGAAGTAGTGTCGAAGTATACCTGAGACGTGAAATGATGGCTAGCACGATGGCTCGGTCATTTCCTTCTCACACCCTCTCCAACAGGGGAAGTCAAGGATGAAGAACGAGATGGTCATTGATCGGCATTTCACCAAGTGATACTATTCATCGCCATAACAAGAATCCACTGCTGCGCACACGTAATTTGGTCTGCTGCTCTTCACTCACCAATCAGGGGGGTAAGTATGAGGATTATAGGCGTGCTTCTGGGTACGGCCCTGCTCATCACGACAGCAGCGTGCCAATCGACGCAGGTAAAAATCCCAACCGCCCCGGTTGGGCCAAATGAAAAAGCGTTGGGCACAACAGAAGGCTCTAGCGTTGGGATGTTGCTCTTCGGCCTAATCCCAATCAATCAGAACGATCGTTTCGAAAATGCCTACAATCAAGCGGTGCAAAAAGCAGGAGGTACTAGATTGACGGATGTAACAATTTCAGAGCGATGGTGGTGGGGGTATGTTCTCAATGGGTATGTCTTTAAGGTACAGGGAACTGCCGTCGCCAACAAATAACATCTGCCTGGTCTAGGAGGAACACATGAGAACTCTCAGGGTACTTCTTGGAAGTCTCCTCTTGCTGACAACTGTAGCTTGCCAGTCGACGAAGTTGCATTTTCCGGCAGCGCCAATAGGGCCAAACGAAAAATCCTTAGGGCCAACGGAAGCAACCAGTACGGGGATTATGCTCTTCGGGGTTATTCCGATCAATCAGAACACACGCTTCGAAAATGCCATGGCTGAAGCCGCACAAAGGGCTGGGGGAACACGGCTGACCGACGTGACGATCTCAGAACAGTGGTTCTGGGCCTTTGTCCTGGATGGGTTCATCTTCAAGGTGCAAGGCACGGCGGTAGGAAATAAGTAAAGGATTCTCGAAACACCTTCCTGTCAAACAGAGAAGGTTGGAAAAGTTGTCGATTGGGCTCTGGCATGTGATCCATGATTACATGTCAGAGCCCAGTTGTTTTCATGCGTGATCGTTGGAATCGGCCAAGATCCTTAGAGAAGGAACTTAGGCGGTGGAAGGGGCTTTGAAAAAGAATAGAATATTGGCTGGCAGAGGAACTATTAGGCGGGTCAATCGGGTCATGGTATGCTTTTCAGGAGGTTAAGAGCAGACAATGCGATTGCAACGACAAATACGGCTGGCTGTCTGGTTGCTTCTGCCAGTTTTGGTCGTTTCAGGTAAGGTGGCCTTGGCTGAGAGTGAGACCACGGAGAAGCCTGGTGTGATGGAGCGGATGGGGGACGGTGCCAAGAAAGTCGGCAGCAAGATCGAACAGGGGTTTACCAAAGCGGCCAAGAAGATCGAGGACAAGCATATTGGGGAGAAGATTGAGCGGAAGTTGAAAAAAGCCGCTTCGAAAACCGCGGAAGGATTCAAGAAAGCCGGGAACAAGATCGATCAGAAACTCAACCACTAGACCTCGCAAACACCTGCCATTCCTGTCATATTCGTTCAGCATCCTGTCGACGTCCAAAACATTCCGCTGAGAACATCATGAGTCTTCTGGATCGATTGTTCGTCTATCATCCTGAACCATGGGAGGATCGTGACTGGGCGCGGCTCAGCGGGTTACCGCTTGAAGATGTCTGGTTTCAGGCTGCCGATGGCGCGCGGCTGTTCGGCTGGTACGTAAAGACACAAGCGGATCGTCCGATCATCCTCTGGTGCCATGGGAACGCGGGCAATATCATCCACCGTCTCGACAATCTGAAGTTTCTCTATCAGACGGGACTCTCGGTGTTCTTGTTCGATTATCGGGGGTATGGGAGAAGCCAAGCTCTGCGGCTGAGCGAGAAAGGTCTCTATCAGGACGCGATCGGGGCCTATGACTATCTGACGCGAACCAGGAAGATGCGTTCCGAACGGATTGTCCTATTCGGACGATCGCTCGGAGCCTGCGTCGCCGGAGAAGTGGCGGCACAACGATCCGCTTCCGCGCTGATCCTGGAATCCTCATTTCCATCCGTCGAGGCGGTTGCCAGGTTTCATTATGGGGGATTGCCGGTACACTGGCTGATCGGGGCGGAGTTCCGGCTGATCGATCGCCTGCCGCAGCTGTCTCTGCCAAAGCTGATCATTCACGGGGACAGAGATGACATTATCCCGCTCGAACTCGGTCGGCAGGTTTTCGACGCCGCGAAACCGCCAAAGGACTGGTATGTGATCCAAGGCGCCGACCACAACGACACCTATCAGGTGGGGGGCGGGGCTTACTTTCGACGGCTCGCGGAGTTCGTGAGAAAAGCCGTCACGGCCTAGTCGAGGATCGGTTTCAATTCCCTGCCGCGCAGACACGACCGAGCGATGCTCTTCATCGTTTTGCCTCCGGCGGCGGCCAGTTCATTTCCGTGTGGCGGCCGCAGTAGAAACAAGACAGGCGGTAGCGGGCTTTGCGGCGAGGGTTGGGCATGGACGTAAAGGTGATGGGCGTATCGTCATATGGGCATGTCGGCTGGTCATGGAGCAGGTGGACTTCGGCCATCATCGTGGTCGAGGCGAGGTCCCACGGCGGAGTCGTCTGCTCTTTGCCGGTAATCTGTTCCTTTGTATGACATCGTTTGCATTCGGCTCCGTAGGTTTTGATCCGGGCGAGATGGGGCGTGAGATCGACAACGTCCATCTGTCCGCCGCAGCCGGTCTTGGCGCAGTTGAGCGGTTCGTGCTGAAGCGCCTGAACGAATCGCCGATGAATCTCGCGCTCTTGCTCGCGTATCATG
>JBQTIO010000061.1:0-45823 GCA_052388075.1 Nitrospiraceae bacterium | reverse complement strand
CGATAGGCCATCCGGGTGGAACGTTCTTCTCTCATCGACAGCCTCCATCCTCTTGAGATCAAGGTCCTCACGGCTTTTGGATCGCCGCCTTCGGGACCAGCCCTCGCGACAGAACAGCTTGCAGCGGCCACGGCGTTGGAGCCTTCCCAGCTCAGCATGGCGATCGAATGGCTGCTTGCCAAGGAGCTGCTTTCCGTTCAATCGGAAACGAGAACCCCGGTGGTGTCCCTCACGAGCGTCGGGGAGGTCTATGGCGAACAGTCCTCCCCCATCGAACGCGTGCTTTCGGCCGCCCGGGAAGCATCGCGTTCAGGCAAACGATTGACCATCTCGGATATTTCCACCAATGCGGGGCTTGATCCAACCGACGTGAGCAAGGCGGTCGGACGGTTGAAGAAGGAAGGGGCGCTCCTGGTCGTACAAGGCGGCTGCCTCGAATCCACCGGGCGGCCCAGCCATTCTGCCGAATCCATGCGCGCGCTGCTGAGGCAGTTGCACGAGGCCCCTCGCGAGCTGGAGAGATTTCCGACTCGCACCGACAGCTCATTCACGAGCATGCGGTAAGACGAGGGAACGCGAAAGAACCCTTTCGAATCGATGATCGGGTGGCACGGTCGTATGCGTTGTCTCCGGCCGGTATGAGCGCGGCCAATCAGTTGGCCAGACAGGGAGTGGTCGAGGAAATATCGCAGTTGAGTCCGGAGTTGCTCAAAGACGGCAGCTGGCGGACCAAGCGGTTCAGGAAATACACCATCAGTCTGCGCGCGCCCAGGATTGGAATCGGGAAGAAGCATCCCTACCGTGAATTCCTGGATACCGTGAAGACCCAATTGGTCAGTATGGGGTTCCAGGAGATGAGGGGGTCGCTCGTCGAAACCGAGTTCTGGAACATGGACGCGCTCTTTATGCCGCAGTTCCATCCGGCGCGCGACATTCATGACGTGTATTTCGTCAGGAACCCGACCCATGCGACGTCGATCGCCGAACCATTCCTCACGCGGGTGACCAAGGTACATCAGGATGGAGGAAGGACCGGCTCCACCGGATGGAAGTATGCCTTCAATGTCGAACGGGCGAAGCGGCTGGTGTTACGGAGCCAGGGCACGGCGGTCTCGGCTCGAACATTGGCATCGGTTCCTGCCGTACCGGGGAAGTATTTCTCTATCGCGCGTTGTTTCCGCTACGATCAGGTCGACGCCACCCATGCCACCGACTTTTTTCAGGTCGAAGGGTTCGTACTGGGCGAGGATATCAACTTTCGCACCTTGCTGGGTCTTCTGAACCTGTTCGCTCGCGAGGTCGCCCAGGCCAAGGAAGTCAAGTTCCTGCCGGCCTACTTCCCCTTCACCGAACCGTCGGTCGAACTGCACGTGCGCCATCCGCGCCTGGGCTGGATGGAACTCGGCGGCGCCGGCCTGTTCCGCCCGGAAGTCACATCACCGCTGGGTGTCACGGTTCCCGTGATCGCGTGGGGACTTGGGTTGGACCGGATGGCCATGGTTGCGCTCGGCATTCACGACATACGCGAACTGTTCACGGAGAACCTGGACTTGATTCGCACAACCAGAGGCACCTTCTAAACAGAACCATGCCCACCATCTCCATCTTCAAAGGCGATCTCGAATCCCTGCTCGGAGGCAGGACGAAGCGGACGGTCTCGATCGAGCAGCTGGAAGAGTGGCTCATACTCGTGAAGGGCGAGCTGAAGGGGCACAATCCTGAAACCGGAGAGGTGCGCGTCGAGTTGCAAGACAGCAATCGCCCCGATCTCTGGTGCTGCGAAGGGATTGCCCGACAGATCCGCATCAAGCAGCAGGGCAAGTTGAAGCCCTATGCCTTTTTTGCGAAACAGTCGAAATCCGACCGGCGTCTGATTGTTGGGCCCGGCCTTGAGCGGGTGCGCCCTTACGTCGCCGCCTGCACGGCCAGGGGATATCGCGTCACGGATGAAGGATTGGCCCAGATGATTCAAACGCAGGAGAAGCTGGCGGATATCTTCGGGCACAAACGGAAGACGGTTTCCATCGGGATCTATCAGCTGTCGAGGATTACGTTCCCGGTCACCTATGAACTGGTGAAGCCTGACGAGGCGCGGTTCACTCCGCTGGGGATGGACACGGTGATGACCTTGTCAGAAATCCTCATGGTTCACCCGAAAGGGCTGGAGCATGGGCACATTCTGGCCGGGCAAAACCGACTGCCGATTCTCCGCGACGCCAAGCATCAGCCTCTGTCATTCCCGCCGATCATCAACAGCCGGGAAATCGGAGAAGTGCGGGTGGGTGACGACGAGCTGTTCGTCGAAGTGACCGGGACGGACCTGTCGATGGTCGTGCTGACGCTGAATATTTTCGCGGCGAATCTTGCCGACCGCGGCGCGATCATCGAGCCGATTGAAGTACAGTATCCCGGGAAGACGCGGCTGGGCAAGCGGGTCGTCACACCCCAGGATCTCGGCAGGCCGCGGACCATCGAGATCAAGACAATCGAACAGGCGCTCGGTCAGGCACTCGGTGTAAAGACCGTGAAGCAGGCGCTCAAAATGTACGGGTATCGCGTTTCAGCCGGAACGGGCTCGGTTACGGCGAAGTTACCGCCTTATCGCCAGGACCTGATGCATGCGATGGACGTCGTCGAGGACGTCGCCATGAGCCTCGGCTACGGCGAATTTTCTCCCATGATGCCGGCGCAGTTCACGGTCGGAGGGCTCTCGCGCATCGAGCAGACATCGGATCGGGCGCGTGACTTGATGGTGGGGCTGGGCTTTCAGGAAATCATCTCCAACATTCTCGGGTCTCCGGAGAACTATGCCACCGCGATGCGTCTCGACGGCACTGATTGGGGCCGGATGGTCGAGGTCGAGAATGCAATGGCGCTGACCTTCTCCTGCCTGCGCCAATGGATGCTCCCTTCACTCCTGCGCGTCGAAGCGGCCTCGAGCCGGGCCTTCTACCCGCACCGCCTCTTCGAGGCGGGCGACGTGGCGATTCCCGACAGCACGCATGTGCTAGGGTCCCGTACGGAGACAGTCCTGGGCTCCGTGATCGCCCACGCGACAGCCCATTTCTCCGAGATCCATTCATGCCTGGATGTGCTGTGCTACCACCTGGGGACAGAATACAGCCTGGAGCCGGTCCAGCATCCGTCCTTCCTCGAAGGCCGCGCCGGTCAGATCGTGGTCGCGGGCAAATCCCTCGGCGTCATCGGCGAAGTCCACCCCGAAGTGCTCGAACGCTGGCAGATCGCCGTGCCGGTCGTCGCCTGCGAAGTGAACCTCACCCGACTGACAGAGCTGAAATAAGCAGGAGAGCGACGGTCCGTCGCTCTCCATCACTTATCCGGGAATCAGTGAACAGGGCAGGGTTCCGCCCTAAGCGGAGACCGCGGCGAGATGTTGCTTGGCGAGGCCGACGAGCTGCTCAAACCCCGGTGCGTCCTTAATGGCCATGTCGGACAGCACCTTCCGGTCCAACAGGACGTTGGCCTTCTTGAGGGCGTTGATGAACCGGCCATACGTCATTCCCTGGGCCCGGACAGCGGCGCTGATCCGGGCGATCCACAGACGTCGGAAATCACGTTTCCGGTCCTTGCGGCCCACATAGGCGTAGGTCAGTCCTTTATCGACGCTCTCGGTTGCTGAACGGAACAGCCGGCTTTTCCCGCCGTACTGTCCCTTGGCCAACTTCAGCCGTCTGTTTCTTCGATGTCTGGTCTTGGGTCCACCTTTCGCGCGAGGCATGGTTCACTCTCCTTTTGAATTTCTGATGTCCTGTTCTTCTCGGATCTAGATATACGGAAGCAGACGCTTCAACGACAGGGCCACGGTGTCGTCGACGACCTGGGCACCGCTCAAGCGGCGCTTATGGTCGCGTTTCTTATGGCTCAGCAGGTGTCGCTTCCCCGCCTTGCGTCGAACAATCTTGCCGCTTCCGGTTTTGGCGAAGCGCTTGCTGGCGCCTTTGTGCGATTTGACTTTCATCGAGTGGATCCCTTCAGTTGATCAGTGAGAGCAGTCGATGCACTAATTCTTCGGAGCCACGATCATGATCAGGCTCCGTCCTTCCATACGGGGGGCATATTCGATCGTGCCGATGTCCGCCAGCCGGGCGATGACCGAGTTCATCAGGGTCCGCCCCATTTCCTGATTGGCCATTTCCCTTCCCCGATAGGTGAGGGTGACCTTCGTTTTGTTCCCCTCTTCGAGAAAACCCTTCATCTGGCGGACTTTGATTTCCAGGTCATGCTTGTCCGTGCGCGGACGAAGTTTGATTTCTTTCACCTGCGTGGATTTCTGATGGCGCCGGCTCTGATGCTCCTTCTTGCTGAGCTCATACTTGTACTTGCCATAGTCCATGATCCTACAGACCGGCGGCACGGAGGTCGGTGCCACTTCGACCAGATCATAGCCGCCTTCTTGAGCCTGACGAAAGGCGTCTGGCGTGGGGAGAATACCAAGTTGCTCGCCCTCCGGACCAATCACCCGCACTTCTCGGACCCGGATCTCACGATTCACACGCAGTTTGGGAACGATAGGCCACCTCTCAGTGTGTGTGTTGAACTTCCGGCTGTGGGCGCGCGACCTCCGCTCGCAGGAGATCGACAACCCCAGCCACCGACATGCTTCCGAGATTCGAACCGCTCCGGCCTCTGACCGAGACGCTGCCAGCTTGGACCTCACGATCCCCCGCCACCAGCATGAACGGGATCTTCGCCTTTTCGGCTTCACGGATCTTGAACCCGATCTTCTCATTCCGCAGGTCCGCCTCAGCGCGGAAACCGGCTGCCGTCAGCTGAGCGGCGACGGAGGCCGCGTAGTCCCGCTGATTGTCCGTAATGTTCATCACGGTGGCCTGCACCGGCGCCAGCCAGGTTGGGAAGGCCCCACCGTAATGTTCGATCAGAATCCCGAAGAACCGCTCGATCGACCCCATCAAGGCCCGATGGATCATGATGGGCTGATGGGCTTTGCCGTCTTCGCCGATGTAAGTCAACGCGAACCGCTCCGGGTTGTTGAAATCGACTTGAATAGTCGAACATTGCCAGGAGCGACCCAACGCGTCTTTGATCTTGATGTCGATCTTGGGGCCGTAGAACGCGCCCCCTCCCGGATCCAGCTGGAAGGAGATATTCCGACTCTTCAAGGCCGCCTCGAGTGCGCTCGTGGCCAGAGTCCAGTGCTCGTCCGCTCCCACCGAGTCCTTAGGCTGTGTGGAGAGAAACACTTCGAACTCAGTGAATCCGAACGTCCGTAACATGAAGAAGGTGAAATCCAAGACCCGACGGACTTCCGTTTCCATCTGATCCGACCGGCAGAACAGATGAGCATCATCCTGAGTGAAGCCTCGAACGCGCAGGAGTCCATGAAGCACGCCGGTCCGTTCATATCGATAGACCGTGCCCAGCTCGCCGTAGCGAATAGGAAGCTCCCGGTAGCTGCGGAGGTGTGACTTGTAAATCATGATGTGGTACGGGCAGTTCATCGGCTTGAGTTGGTACTCGCTGCCTTCCAGTTTCATCGAAGTGAACATGTTCTCGCGGTAATAGTCCACGTGCCCACTTGTCTTCCACAGATCCAGCCGCGCAACGTGGGGAGAATACACGAGCTGGTATCCATCCTTGATGTGCTGTTCCCGCCAGAAGTTTTCGATCAAGAGACGGATGGTCGAGCCTTTGGGATGCCAGAGAACCAATCCGGGGCCGATTTCGTCCTGCACGGAGATCAGGTCCAGATCCTTTCCGACCTTGCGATGGTCGCGCCGCTTGATCTCCTCCAGGCGAGCCAGGTGCGCGTCAAGTTCGGCTTTGGTCGGGAACGAGGTCCCATAAATCCGCTGCAGCATCGGATTGCGCTCGTCGCCGCGCCAGTAGGCACCGGCTGTATGTAGAAGCTTCAACGACCCGATATGACCCGTCGACGGCAGGTGCGGGCCACGACAGAGGTCGACGAACTCACCTTGTGCGTAGGCAGAAATCGGCTCGCCGTCCGGGAAGCCCCGGATGAGTTCCACCTTGTAGCCTTCGCCTCTCGCCCGGAAAAATTCGATGGCCTCCTGTTTCGTAAATTCCCGTCTCGTGATCACCAGCTTACGCTGCGCAATTTCAGCAGCCCTCGCTTCAATTTTTTCCAGGTCCTCCGGAGTGAAGGGCCGGTCAAACGCAAAATCATAGTAGAAACTGTCTTCCAGGGCTGGTCCGATCGTCAGCTGAGCCGACGGGAACAGTTCCTTGACGGCTTGTGCCATGAGGTGTGTACTGCTGTGGCGATAGACCTCCCGGCCTTCGGTGCTGTCGAAACCGAGCGGTTCGAGAATGGCGTCTTCAGCCAGCGGCCGTGAAAGATCGACCACCTGTCCATTGACCTTCGCGGCAAGAACATCCCGGTCCACCCGGACCCCGAGCGAGGACAGGGCGGCCTCGACCGACTGTCCGCTGGGTAGAGTACTGCTGCGACCATCCTTTAACGCAATCTTCATGCTTTATGGGAAAACGATCATCCGGAAAAACAACAAAGGCACCCCGCCTCCGAGAGGCGTAGGAGTGCCCTCACCTCGGTGGTAGGCGCGGACGGTCTTGAACCGTCGACCTCTACCGTGTCAAGGTAGCGCTCTCCCCCTGAGCTACGCGCCTATCGGCCGGGCTCGCATGCTAATATAGCCCTGCCTACACTGTCAAGAAAAGCAAAGAGAAGGCGGCCTCCTTCCACTGCCGTGAAAGGCGCCGCCTTCTCTTTGCCAGAAACCCGCGGGCGACCAAGAACTACCTGACTGCGGAGCGAAGCTCTTTTCCTGCGGAAAACTTCGGTACTTTAGCTGCGGGGATTCTGAGCGATTCGCCGGTCCTTGGATTTCTCCCCATCCGCGCCTTCCGCTTGGAGATGGTAAAGGTGCCGAAGTTGACGAGGGAGACGCGCTGCCCCCTTTTCAGCGAGGACGTGACCGCCCCGGTAAAGGCTTGCAGGGCAGTCCCGGCAGCGACTTTCGTGATTCCGGCTGACGCGGCCATTTTCGCGATGAGTTCTTCCTTTGTCATTGACTCTCCTCCTTGGTGAATAAGTGAAGTAGTAAGCCCCGGTTGATTGCCTCAATACACGAACACCGACGTTCTAGGCCGTGCGGTCGACCTTGCTTCTCAGTCGCTTCAAGGGAATATGCAAATCAGCGATCTTCTTCCGCAACGTGTTCCGGTTGAGCCCGAGGAGTTCGGCAGCCCTGATCTGATTGCCCGCGGTTTCACGGAGCGCCGAGGTGATCAGGGGGCGTTCCACGGCGGAAATGAGAATGGGATGGAGGTTTTTCGCCGACCCGTTCCTCATTCCCTTCACGAAATCACCCATTTTCATCTCCAGATACCCCTCTAGCGAGGCATCACGGGCCTTGCCCTGAGCCGGGTGTCCATTCTGTTGCTCCATGACCAGCATCATCTTTAGGGCCTTCTTCAGCACCGCGCGTGAGCCTGTGATGACCAGGGTGCGCGAGGAATTAAGATGTTCGGGAACCGCACTAGTTCCCTCCTGTCCGCCCCGGGACTCCACCACCACCGCGTCAAACTGACGCCGTGGGAACTCCTTCTGAACAGCAGCGAGGTCCCGTGCGACGGTGACCGAGACATCCTTGAAGGCTTGTTTGAACTGAGCCTGCATCTCGGTATCTGCAGTGAGCAGAAGAATAGTAAAAACGGATGAAGGCACGGGCATGAAGGCACCACGCGAAGAAGTCGGGGGATTATTGCCCAGGGTGTAAGCGATGTCAATCGGATTTTATGCGCCAGGTCTCTGATGTGCTTGCCGTAAGCCTTTTCAGCCGGTCCCGACGTTGGACGGCAGGAGTTTCTTGCTCGGTATCATGTTCGAGCTTTCAGAGCTTATGGAGCTCATCGGTCCCTGGTCGAACACGCTGCCGCTCAGATGACATGAGAGAGCATACGATATCGACCGATTCGGATCATGGTGCGGTGGAGGCAGTGGCTCAATCTGAGAGAAGTGCCAGACCGGCCTGGCTTGACAGTTCGACCAAAATTGGGGTACAAAAGTAATATACTTATTCCTACCGGAATACTAAAGAATGAAAGTATCTCAGCGTGTAACCTATGGAATCATGGCGGCAGTTGATCTCGCCATGAATGCGAAGGAAACGCCGATACAGGCGCGGACCATTGCCAGGCGACAAGGGATTCCCGTCCGTTTCTTGGAGCAAGTGCTCAATGCGATGAAGAGGGCCGGTCTGGTAGATAGCCTCCGGGGCTCACAGGGGGGGTATTTGTTGCAGAAGGAGCCCTCAACCCTGTCCGTGGCCGATATTCTGGAAGCGCTGGACGGCCCGGTGTTTCATCGCGCATTTCAAACCGGAGGGGATCTTGACCGGCATCTGACGAAGCAGGAACTCTTGCTCGGACAGGTCTGGAAGCAGGTGGCGCAGGCCGAACATGACGTCCTTCAACGGATCACGATCGATGACCTGGCCGGCCGCCAACGGGCCATTGAGGCACGCCGTAGCCCGATGTACCACATTTAGAAACGAGGACTGAATCGCGCCGCCGACAGGCGGTTCCGCGACCCACGATAGCGAGAGGAGATATCTCTATGGCTCCACAGCAACTCAAACAGGTGAAAGTCCAGATCGGGCCGATTCCACCAGGCATTGCGGAAGAAATAGAAACCTTCGAAGCCGAAGCAATGCGGCTAATGGCCGGCGATGTCTCGAGCGACCTCTTCCGGCCCTTCCGCCTGCAGCACGGGATTTACGGCCAGCGCCAGCCCGGCGTGCAGATGGTGCGCATCAAAATCCCGTTCGGCGGGATTTCCTCCAATCAGATGCGCCGTGTGGCGGAGCTCGCCGATCGTTATGCCACCGGCGTGGGCCATGTGACCACCCGGCAGGACATTCAGATGCATTTCGTCGAGCTGCAGGATGTATCCACGATCATGCGCGGTTTGGCGGAAGTGGGAGTAACGACGAGGGAAGCCTGCGCCAACACCGTGCGCAACGTCACCGCCTGTCACCTCGCCGGCGTCTGCCGGGGCGAACTGTTCGACGTGACGCCCTATGCGAAGACGGTGGCCTATCATCTCCTGCGCAATCCGCTTAACCAAAGCCTGCCCAGGAAATTCAAGATCGCCTTTTCCGGCTGCGCGCACGATTGCGCGCTGACGCCGATCCACGACATCGGCCTCCTGGCCGTGAAACAGGCCGACGGCGCCATCGGCTTCCGTATGGCGGTCGGCGGAGGGCTGGGGGCGGCGCCCCGCATCGCCCAGGTACTCCGCGAGTTCACCCCCATGGAAGAACTGATTCCCAGTATCGAAGCGGTCATTAAAGTCTTCGATACATTGGGAAACCGGAAGAACCGCAACAAGGCCCGCATGAAATTCGTCGTTGAAAAGCTCGGCTTCGAAGAATTCAAGCGACGCTGGCAGCAGGCCTATTCCGAGATGGGATATGCAATCCCCAACCGGACGAACGGCGCGCTCACGCTCCTTCAACACGTGGATGAACCGTCCGCCCTCATCATGCCGACGCGCGATGGATCGGCGAGCGGCACGCAACATGGCAATGGAGCTGCACAACGGACGGACAGCGAAACGCCGTTTCAGATGTGGAGACGGACGAACGTGGTCAGCCAGAGGCAGGAAGGTTACGTTACCGCGGCCATCAAGCTCTTTATGGGCGACATCACGGCGGAACAGATGCTGTTCGTAGCCGATCTGGCGGAGCGGTACTCCAACGGGAACTTGCGCACGACGATCAATCAAAACATCGTGGTTCGGTGGATCCCGGAAGAGCGGGTCAACGAACTGTACGACGATCTCGTATCCCACAATCTGGCCGACCCCGGAGCGGAGCTCGTCGAGGACATCATCGCCTGTCCGGGTACCGATACGTGCGGGCTCGGGATCACGTCGTCGAAGGGGCTCGCGCGCGCGTTGGCGGAAGTGTTCCCCGCTGGCCGCGTGCCAGAGGATCTTCAGGGCGTGAGTGTCAAGATCAGTGGATGCCATAATTCCTGTGCCCAGCACCACATTGCGACGATCGGGCTGCACGGAGTTGGCAAGCGGCTCGGCGACCATGTGGCCCCGCACTATGAGCTGCATCTAGGCGGAGCCGTCAACGGCACGGCCAGAATCGGGCAGATGACGGTCAAGCTCCCGGCCAAGGCAGTGCCGGCGGCGCTCAACCACCTGGTCGACGTCTACCGGCGCGAGCGCCAGGGCGGCGAGGGACTTCCCGCGTACATCGCGCGTGCCGGGAAGCACAAACTGAAGGATGAGTTGATTCCCTACACGATCGTGCCGGCCTACCAGGACGATCCGACGTTCTACTACGATTGGGAAGGCGAGGAAGAATTCGTGCTCGAAGATCTCGGACCGGGTGAATGCGCCGGCGGCGCCATGGAGATGATCGAGAACGGGATTCTCGAAGCGGATCAGGAGCTCTATCAGGCGAAGCTCCTGGTGGAGACACATCAGTATTCCGTGTCCGTGAACAAGTCCTATCGCGCGGTGCTCGCGGCAGCCAAGGCGCTGCTGGTCACCGAAGGCCTCGATCCGGCGACCGATGCCGAGACCTTTCAGGAATTCGAACGGCGGTTAACGCCAAAGCGAGTCGTTCCCGCCATCTATACCGATCTGGGCAAGCAGGTCGGCGATCTCGGTCCTAAAGAGACCACCGCGCGGTCAGCCCAGGAGAAAATGGCGTTCGCCAAGGGATTCGTCGATGCCTGCCGGGCGGCCACGGAAAAGATCGGCCAGGATCTGAAGCTTGCCCCGGCCGCAGACACTCCGACAACGGCGCCAGCGGCAGTAGTGCCACCGCCCAAGCCGGCAGCTCCTCCAGCTCCGTCTGCCTCCGCCGGAGCGCCGGTCTACGATCTGCGCGGCGTGGCCTGTCCGCTCAATTATGTGAAGACGAAGCTGAAATTGGAAATGATGGACGCCGGTGAGAAGCTCGAAGTCTGGCTGGATGCCGGCGAGCCAATCAAGAACGTGCCGATGAGCCTCAAGAACGATGGGCACAAAGTCTTACTGCAGGAGGCGCTGGAGCCTGAAGCCACGCACTATCGGCTGCTTGTCGAGAAGGTGGAAGGGTAGGCGCACAACCGTATGGCCATGCAGGGCAGCCAGGACATCATTGCAGAGCTCACATCGCTGAACGGTGAATTTGAGTCGAAGCCGCCGTGGGAGATAGTGGCTTCCGCGCTTGAGCGGTATACGTCCAGGATCGTCCTGGCCTGCAGCTTCGGTGCCGAGGATGTGGCGCTCATGGATATGGTGCATCGGATCGATCCGGATGCACCCCTCTTTTACCTCGATACTGATTTCCTGTTCCCCGAAACCTATGCGACGCGGGATCGCATCATCGAACGCTACAACTTGAAGCCGAGCCAGGTCATACAGGTCAAGTCGCTGCTCACGCCGGAGCGTCAGGCCGAGCTGCATGGCGAGGCCCTGTGGGCCCGAGAGCCTGATCGCTGCTGCCAGTTGCGCAAAGTCGAACCTTTGGCCCGCATGCTCAGAGGGTTTGATGCGTGGATCACCGGCATCAGACGCGACCAGGCGCCGACCAGGGCGAACGCGAAATTGATCGAGTGGGATGAGAAGTTCCAGCTGGTCAAAGTGAATCCGCTCGCGAAATGGACGTGGGCTGATGTCTGGGCCTACATCCGCGTCCATGACGTGCCGTACAACCCGCTGCACGATCAGCACTATCCGAGTATCGGTTGTACCTATTGTACGGCTCCCGTGGCCGCCGGTGAGGATCCGCGTGCGGGCCGCTGGAAGAACTTTGCCAAGACCGAATGCGGGCTGCATAAGTCATAAGATGCCGATTCAAGACATCATCGCCAAGATTGCGAAGGGACCCAAGGCCTCCAAAGACCTGACGTGGGAAGAGTCCAAACAGGCCATGAAAGCGCTGGTCGAAGGTGAAGCGACGCCTGCGCAAGTCGGCGCCTTTCTGATTGCGATGCGCTTCAAGTCGGAATCGGTGACCGAATTGGCTGCGCTGACGGCTGCGGCCCGGCAGTACGTGCCCCCGCTGGCTGTTTCTCGAGAATTGGCGTTGGTCGATGTGCCGAGTTACGCCGGGAAGCTGGAGACGTTTCATGCCCTGGTTGCCGCGTCGATCGTCGCGGCCTCTGCCGGCGCCGCAGTGTTGATGCATGGATATGATGGCCTCCCCGGTCGGCCCGGCAGTGCCGGAGTGTTGAAGGCGATGGGTATCCCGACCGATTCCGACCTGAAGCTGGTGGCCGAGGATCTGAACAAGAAAGGGTTCGCCTATTTGGACATCGGGCTCTACCATCCGCCCGTGTACCGGTTTCTGGAGATGCGCCAGGAACTGGGGGTCAGGAATGTCTTTCATCCGATCGCCCGGCTTCTGAATCCGGCGCGGGCTGCCGCTCAAGTGGTTGGCTTGTCTCATCCGCCGCATTTTGAGAAAACAGTTGAAGCGTTGCGCGTGCTGGGATGCCCGCACGGACTCGTGATCCGCGGCGTCGAGGGGGATCCGGAATTGTCGGCCTCGGCGGTCACGCGAGTGCTGGAACTGCGCCATGAGCGTATTACGCCGCTGGGCATTGCGCCCAAGGACTTTGGATTGACCTTTGGCTCATCCCGTGAGATGGCCGGATTCCCGCGGGAGCAGCGGGACAAAGAGGCGGAGCTGCTGCGCCGCATTCTTCAGAATCAGGTGCAGGGCGGGCCGCGAGACTGGGTGCTGATGAACGCGGCGATGCTGCTCTATGCGGCGGGGAAAGGCGCGTCGCTCACCGCCTGCTTCCCGACCGTCCGCGCGGCGATCGAGGGAGGGGCGGCGGCGCGCAAGCTGGATGAGCTGGTGCGCGAGCCCGTGGGCGTCGCAGCGGCGTGGAAACGGGACCAGTGGAAGGATCGTGGAAGGTGAAACATCTACGGCAGCTGGAAGATCAAAGCGTCTATATTCTCCGGGAAGCGTACAAACATTTCGATCACCTTGCGATGCTCTGGTCGATGGGGAAGGATTCGACCGTGCTCTTGTGGCTGGCCCGCAAAGCGTTCTTCGGGCATGTGCCGTTCCCACTTCTTCACGTCGATACGAGCTACAAGATTCCGGCCATGATCGAGTATCGCGATCGCCTGGCGCGCGAATGGCGCCTCGACTTGGTGGTCGGCCAGAACAAGGAAGCACTTGCCGCCGGCATGAATCATGCGCTCGGGCGGGTGGTGTGCTGTACCGCTCTGAAAACAAACGGACTCAAGCAGTTGTTGGAGCAGAAGGGCTATACGGGGGTCATCCTGGGAGTCAGGGCGGACGAGGAAGGCACGCGAGCGAAGGAGCGCTACTTCTCCCCGCGCGATAAACATGGCGATTGGGACTTCCGCGATCAACCGCCTGAACTGTGGGATCAATATAAGACGACGTTCCCGCCCGGCACGCATATCCGGATCCATCCGCTTTTGGATTGGACCGAGATCAATATCTGGGAGTACATCAAGCTCGAAAACATTCCCTTCATCGATCTCTACCTCGACAAGGGAGACGGGACCCGCTACCGAAGTCTCGGCTGTGCGCCCTGCACGGCGCCGATCAAGTCGACCGCCAAGAGCGTGGACGACATTATCGATGAATTGCGGCATACCACGGTGGCCGAGCGATCGGGCCGCGCGCAGGATGAAGGACGCGGCATGGAGTTGCTGCGCAAAGACGGATACATGTGAAACTGCGAGACTGGCGAGAAAAGCGCGAGGGGCGAGTCGCGCCTGTCACGCTGGCGCGTATTCACGGTTGGGCAAAGCAACCATGACGACAAGGACTCAGGCGGTAACAATCGAGAAACCGAGCGAGACGATGAACATCGTCATCGTTGGCCATGTGGACCATGGAAAGTCCACGTTGCTGGGGCGGCTCTACGCGGACACGGGATCCCTGCCTGACGGCAAATTGGAGAAGGTGCAAGCGATTTGCCGGCAACAGGGGAAGGAGTTTGAATATGCCTTCCTTTTCGATGCCTTCTTAGAAGAGCAGGAACAGGGCATCACTATCGATACGGCGCGGACATTCTTCGTCTGGAAGGGGCGCCAGTACATCATCATCGATGCGCCGGGGCACAAGGAGTTTCTCAAGAACATGATCTCCGGCGCCGCGCGCGCCGAAGCCGCTCTGCTGCTCATCGATGCCTTGGAGGGGGTGAAGGAGCAGTCGAAGAAGCACGCCTATCTGCTGTCCCTGCTCGGCGTCCGCCAGTTTGCCGTGGTGGTGAACAAGATGGATCTGGTCGGGTACCGCCAGGATGTCTTTGACGGGATCGAGAAGGAATATCGGGAATTTCTCGGTCAGTTCAAAGCGGTCCCGGCGCAATTCGTCCCGGTGAGCGCCAAGTTTGGGGACAATATCGTGAACCGCAGCGATGCCATGCCCTGGTATATCGGCCCCACCGTGTTGGATACCCTGAGCATGTTCAGGAAGGAGGCGGCCCGGTCCGAGCAGCCGCTTCGGCTGTCAGTGCAAGACGTCTACAAGTTTGACGCGAGACGGATCATCACGGGGCGCATCACGGCGGGGCGTTTGAGGGTCGGCGATCATCTCGTGTTTTCGCCCTCGAACAAGCGGGCCAATATCAACTCAGTCGAAGCGTTCAACATGGAGCCCCAACCCACCACGGGTGAAGCGGGACAATCGATCGGGGTGACGCTCGACGAGCAGATATTCGTGGAGCGCGGAGAGATTGCTTCCCATCCCGATCAGCTGCCGCTGGTCTCGACGGCTTTCCGAGCCAATGTGTTTTGGCTTGGAAAGCGACCGCTGGAACGCGGCCGGAAATATCTGCTACGCGTCGCCACCAAGGAAGTGGATTGCGAGATTGCCGCGATTCACCGGATCATCGACACGATGGATCTCGCCCAGCAGCAGGGCAGCAGCGCAGTCAACAAGAATCAGGTGGCGGAGTTGACCCTTCGTACAAAAGCGCCGGTGGCGTTCGACCTCTCGGCCTCGTTTGAAGCGACCGGTCGATTTGTGCTCGTCGACGAGTACGATATCGCCGGTGGCGGGATCGTCACCGAACAGGTGCATGACGACCAGGAGTTCCTTCGTGAAGAAGCTCGGCAGCGAGACTTTGCCTGGGTGAAGGGCGAGGTCGGTGTCGAAGATCGTGCACAACAATATGGTCATCGGGCTGCTGTTGTGCTGTTCACCGGCGGGCGGCATACCGGAAAGTCGTTCCTTGCACGAAAACTGGAGGGCCGACTGATAGCTGATGGACGTCATGCCTACTTACTGGACGGCGAGAATTTGAGGCGTGGTCTCGACGCTGATCTCAGTGAAGAGGAACGTGGGCAGACGACGGAGATGGCACGGCGATATGGGGAGGTCGCTCGACTCCTCATTGATACCGGATTGATTGTGGTCTCGACGACGAACCCGTTCGGCCTTGGTTACAGAGAAGCGGTGCAGGCCATTCGGACCTTGGTCCATCCTGTTCCAGTCATTGCGATCCATATGAGCAAGACGGACGAAGAGCCACCGCCGAATACTGATATTGTCTTGAGCGGTCCAACAGATTTCGATGCGGCAACCAGGCGAATCATGGAAGAGCTGAAACGACGGGGCGTCCTGGCTGAAGCGATCGGCGCCAAGCCGACCTTCCAGTACTCCATCTAGCAGGGAGCCTGCCTCACAAAGAGCGCACGGGGGTTTTTCGCCTCTCCGTTTATCCCGCCGTATGGGTGGTTTGACTCATCGGAAATCCCTGTGTTAGCGTACTTTCCTTGAAATTCTCGCCAACCCCCTACACTATGGATATGGCGCCTGAAAAGGATCTGAAGACCATCCTGGGCAAATTGAAGTATTTGGACGACGCCAAGGTTGTCCAGCAGATTACCGAGCAGACCAAGAAGGTCCATGCGCGGATGGCTGGTATCAAGTACAAGCTGGTTGTCATGAGTGGGAAGGGCGGTGTCGGGAAAAGCATGACGACCGTAAATCTCTCGTTGGCCTTGGCGCGGCAGGGCTCCAAGGTCGGCCTGCTCGATGTCGACCTCAACGGCCCCTGTGTGCCGCGCATGCTGGGGCTTCATGGCCAACCATTGACGATGACGGCAGAGGGTGCGATTCCTCCGGTCGGACCCCTTGGAATCAAGGTCGCGTCGATGGACTTTTTCCTCGATGACGCGACGCCGGTCCGCTGGAATGGGCCAATGGATATCAGTCCGGTCTGGCTCGGTCTCATGGAAATGAACGTCATCCGAGAATTCCTGGCCGATATCGTGTGGGGCGATTTGGACTTTTTGCTCGCTGATTTGCCTCCGGGCGCTGCAGCCGACAAACCTCCGGTCATCGCCGGGTTCATTCCTGACTTAGCAGGCGCGATTGTGGTGACGACGCCTTCTGAAGTCGCCTCTGATGTGGTCCAGAAATCAGTGACCTATGCCCGTGATATGGGCATTAAGGTTCTCGGTATCGTCGAAAATATGAGTGAGTATCGTTGCCCGTCATGTGGTGAGCTGAACGAGCTGTTCGAAGGCAACACCGAGGCGATGTGCCAGGCGCTTGATTTGCCGCTCCTCGGGCGGATTCCGTTTGATCGCAAACTCGCCCGCACGTTCGATAGGGGAACGCCCTTGCTCGACGAGACCTATCCCACGATTCAGCGGTACCAGGAAATTGCCGGCCGGATCAGAACATTGCTGAACTACAAGAAGGTGTTGGCAGAGAAACTCTGACGACCGAGCTGCTGCGAGAGGAGTCACTATGAAATTTGTTTGCCTCAGCTGCGAAACCTATATGAACTTCGAGAAGGTCGAGAAGCCTGGTGAGGGTTCACTCGGTGTGTTCTTCGGCTGCCCGTCGTGTAACGCGAGGTTCTCCATGGTCACCAATCCCGGAGAAACCCAGATGGTCAGTGCGTTAGGCGTGAAGTTAGGTGGACGGACCATCGCAGCGGAGCCATTCGAAATGACCCGAGGAACCTTGAAAGATAACGCGCTGGCTAGCGCGGGTCAGATGGGGGCCCATCTCAACGAGGACATTCAGGGTGGACAACCTATCGCAACGGTAGCGGCATCTCCGGCCAAGGCCGGAGAAAAAACGAGCGGGGGGTGCCCGTTTTCAGCCATGGTGGCCGACATGGGACTGACCGCCGGGGGCAAGCCGGCCGGCGGATCTGTTCCGACCTCGGCTGAGTTTACCTGGACCGCCGATGCGAAGGAAAAACTCGACCGGCTGCCCGCATTCGTGAAACCGATGGTCCAGAGCAGCGTGGAGGCCTACGCCCGTAAGCACGGCTTCCAGACCATTACGCTCCAGGTGATGGATGACTCAAAGAACGATTCGCCGAACGGTATGACCTGGTCGCACGAAGCTGAACAGCGGCTGGACAAGATTCCCGATTTTATCCGTCCTATGGCGCGCAAGGAGATCGAACGGTTGGCCAAGGAGCGCGGGCTGGCGACGATTACCGCTCAGGTGATGGATGAGGCCAAAGACAAGTTCATGAAGTTCATGTAACACAGCGAATGATCCGGTGATGAACCGCTCTCTCTGACCTTTCCGTTCCTTTCCCGCCTGTCGGTTGTTTTCTCCTCGCCCCACTTGTATCGGGGCGATGAACTCCAACTGCGCTTGTTTTCGAGCCAGTGTGCTGCCTCAGGACTGCGCGATTGACACCCTTCCGAAGCCTGTGCTACCTCTACATTCTCGCAGCGTATGCTGCCTTACCGTGCGTCTCTAGCCGGCCTGGAACGACGGACCGGCATAGAGGAGGAACACATGGGCGGACATAGCCACTGGGCGACGATCAAACGGCACAAAGGAGCCCAGGATGCCAAGCGTGGCAAGATTTTCACGCGAATCATCCGGGAACTGACGATCGCGGCCCGTTCTGGAGGGGATCCCGATGGCAATCCCAGGCTTCGACTGGCCATCGCCAAGGCCAAGGAAGCCAACATGCCGGGCGACACGATGAAGAAAGCCATCCAGCGGGGAACGGGTGAACTTCCTGGCATCACGTACGAAGAGTTTTCGCTGGAAGGGTATGGGCCCGGCGGCACAGCGCTCCTACTGGAAATCACGAGTGATAATCGGAATCGCACGGTGGCGGAGATTCGAAGCTTGCTCACGAAAAACCATGGGAACATGGCTGAAGCCGGTGCCGTCTCGTGGCAGTTTCACAAGAAGGGCCTCATCACGATCGAGAAGGGCAAGGTGGACGAGGACACGCTGTTCTCGCTGGCGCTTGATGCCGGGGCGGAAGATGTGAAAGTGGGTGAGAAGAGCTTTGAAGTGGTCACCGGTCCTCACGATTTCGAAGCCGTGAAGAAGAGGCTGGCGGATGCCAAAATCGATACGGCCCTTGCTGAGGTCACCTTCATTCCGCAGAATACGATTCGTCTGGACGAAAAATCAGCCGAACAGATGCTGAAGCTGATGGAAGTGATGGATGAGCACGACGACGTCCAAAAAGTCTATGCGAATTTCGATATACCCGATGAAGTGATGGAAAAGGTGGCCGCCGCAGCCGCCGGGTAAAGGCTGCCGACGAGGCGGACTGACCTCACAGGGTAACGAGACCAGATGATCGCCTTTCTCACGGGGCGGTTGGCTTTCAAGGCCCCCACCCACCTCACGCTCGATGTGCAGGGGGTCGGGTATGAGGTCCAGATTCCGCTGAGCACCTACTATGCCCTCCCGAATCTCGACGAAGTTGCCGCGCTGAATATCCACACGCATCTCAGGGAAGATGCGATCCAGCTGTTCGGATTTCTCTCGCAAAGCGAGAAAGACTCATTCTTGCTTCTGACCTCGGTTTCCGGCATCGGTCCCAAGTTGGCCCTGAGCGTCCTCTCCAGCCTGCCCGTCGCCGAGTTGATGCAGGCGATTCAGGCTGAGGACGTCGAAAAACTTGCCACCGTGCCGGGGATCGGGAAGAAGTCGGCGGGCCGCATTGCCCTCGAATTGAAGGACAAGGTGGACAAGATTCACACCGGAGTCGTGCGGACGTCCCCCGCGGATGCCTCCGGGTTCGACGGTCCCTATGAGGATGCGCTGTCCGCTCTGGTGAATCTGGGCTATCGCCAGCAGGATGCCAGAGACGCATTGACGCGAGTCACGAGGACTGCCGCACGTCCGATTGTGCTGAAAGATCTGATCCGCGAAGGGCTGAAGGAACTGGCAAGGGGGTAACGCATGCCTTTGGACGCACCGGACTTTGTCAGGCGACTCGTGCTCGCTCTCCACGTTGGCGCGGCTCTCACTATGGGGTACGTCCCGTCCTCAGGGGCTGCCGCGGAATCAGCCGATCCCAAGAGCATCAGAATGACCTGTGGAACCTGTCCCGACGGCTATGCCACCACGGGGATCACTCAATCGGCCGAAATATGCAAGGACGGCGATCCCACGCTCGTTCAGTGTGTTCCGCTCGGCGCCAACATGCTGGCGGTCTGCGGTTCCTGTCCGGACGGGTATGCAGAAATCGGCAGGTCTTCAGTGCCGGCCCGCTGCGGCAGTGCGGACGGTGGGCGACTGACTCAATGTCAGTTGAGGAACATGGAGCAGACTCTGCCTGACCCGACGCAAGGCTATAAGACCTGCCCGCCGGATTGCGGCAGCACGGCCAAGCCGGGACAGGGTGCCTTGCCGCCGCCGCCAAAATATCAGCAGATACCCGACAAACAGTAGGGCCAAGTGGGGAGTGGCACGACGTTATGACCGAGCGACTGGTGACCAATCGTGTCATGGACGAGGAACGTGGTCTGGAGAATGTTCTCCGCCCGCAGTCCCTCGATGAATATGTGGGGCAGGAGAAAATGCGGGAGTCGCTTCGAATTTGTGTCGAGGCGGCCAAACACCGGGGGGAACCGCTTGACCACGCCATTTTCTACGGGCCGCCCGGCCTTGGGAAGACCACAATCGCCCATATCATCGCCAAGGAGATGGGGGCTGCCCTGCGGTCTACCTCCGGGCTGGTCCTGGCCCATGCCGGCGATCTCGCGGCCATTCTGACCAATCTTCAGGCGCATGACGTCCTCTTCATCGACGAGATTCATCGTCTACCGGCCGCTGTCGAAGAGGCACTCTATCCCGCCATGGAGGACTACCAACTCGATCTTGTGATCGGCCAAGGTCCTGCGACGAGGACGGTGAAACTCGACCTGCCTCCGTTCACGCTTGTCGGCGCCACGACGCGGGCGGGCGCACTAACTTCGCCTCTTCGGGACCGATTCGGGTTGGTCTACCGGCTGGAATTTTATTCTCCGTCAGAGCTGGAAGCTATTGTGACCAGGTCGGCCAGGGTTCTGGGAATCGGGATCGATCGTGAGGGAGCGGCAGAGATCTCGCGCCGGGCGAGGGGAACGCCGCGGATCGCCAATCGACTGATCAAACGAATCAGAGACTACGCCCAGATCAAGGCCGACGGGCATATCACCAGGCAGGTGGCGCAGGAAGGCCTGGCCTGGGTGGGCATTGATGAGGTCGGGTTCGACGACATGGATCGGAAAATCCTCCTGACGATCATCGAGAAGTTCAACGGTGGGCCTGTCGGTGCGGAGTCCCTGGCGGCGGCGGTTCAGGAGGACAAGGGCACGCTCGAGGACGTGCACGAGCCCTACCTGATTCAGGCCGGGTTTCTCGACCGGACTGGCCGGGGACGCCAGGTCACCCGCCTGGCTTTGGAGCACTTCAAACGGCCCTCCACCTTGCTGCTCTAGTTTCCCCCTGTTGCGCCCCACGGTGCTTCGAGGGTCTGACCATCCTGCGCGATCCTTTCCGAGGCTGTGGCGCCCCCGCTGCCGTTCTTGCAATAGATTCAATCGTTCCTGTAAAATCCACCACTTGTCCAATAGGGTTTCTCCACCCCTCAGGGGATCGCGTTGATCTCTAGGGCTCCAGGTCTGAGGCGTTCGCGTCATGCCCAATGACATGTTCGAATATCGTAAGGAAATCGATCGGATCGATGATGAAATCATTCGGCTGTTGAACGAGCGGTCGAAGAGCGTCATCGAGATCGGACGTCTCAAGAAAGAAAAGGATTCGGAAGCGAACCTCCACACCCCGGGGCGGGAGGCGGCCATCATCGAACGATTGACGAAGCAGAACCAGGGCCCCTTCCCGACCGAGGCGATCCGATCAGTCTATCGGGAGATCATGTCGGCCTCCTTATCGCTGGAGGGGCCTCAGAAGGTGGCCTATCTTGGCCCACGGGCCACCTTTACCCACATGGCCTGCATGCAGAAGTTCGGATCATCGGTTCAATATGTACCCGTCAACAGCATTAAGGAGGTCTTTAACGAGGTCGAGCGCGGGCGGGCCAATTTCGGGGTCGTGCCGATCGAAAACACCACCGAAGGCGTCGTGAACCACACCCTCGACATGTTCATCGACTCCCATCTGCTGATCTATGGAGAAATCCTTCAGGAGGTCACGCACCATCTGCTCTCGAAGTCAGGCCTCATCGAAGAGGTGAAAAAAATCTATTCTCATCCGCATGCGATTGCGCAATGCCGGAACTGGCTGGAAACCAACCTGCCGCACGTTCCCGCCGTAGAAGTGGCCAGCACGGCGCGGGCCGCCGAACTCTGCATGGATGAGCCTTCGGCGGCCGCGATTGCGTCGGAACTGGCCGGCCAATTGTACGGGCTGAAGGTCATTAAGGCCCGCATCGAAGACAACCTGAACAACTTCACGCGTTTCCTGGTGCTGTCGCAGAAAGCCTCGGAGCGGACCGGCAAAGACAAGACGTCGTTGATGTTATCGGTGAAGGATAAAGTGGGCGCGCTCTACGATCTGCTCCGGCCGTTCGCCTCCCACGGAATCAGCATGACGAAGATTGAATCCAGGCCCTCGCAGCGGAAGGCCTGGGAATACATCTTTTTCGTCGACGTCGAGGGTCATATCGAAGAAGAACGGGTCAGCCGGGCGGTCGAAGAAATCAAGGGCCGCTGTCTGTTCATGAAGATTCTGGGCTCCTATCCCGCTCATAGCTGAACCATGACATTGCACGTCCACCCAGATATCCAAGGCCTCAGTCCGTACGTCCCCGGGAAACCGATCGAAGAACTGCAGCGTGAGCTCGGACTCGCCCGCGTGATCAAGCTGGCCTCCAACGAAAATCCGCTCGGACCTTCGCCCAAGGCCGTGGCGGCGCTGGCTGGAGCGAACGACCTGCTGCATCGATATCCGGACGGCAGCGCCTATCGACTCCGGCAGGCGATTGCGGATCGCTGGAAGGTCGGGCTCGAGCAGGTCATCCTCGGCAACGGGTCCGATGAAATTTTGGGCCTGTTAGCCCGCACGTTCCTGGCGCCCGGAGATGAGGCCGTTATGGCCGATCACACCTTCGTCATTTACCGGATGGAGGTCATGGCTGCCCACGGCAAACCGGTCGTGGTGCCGCTGGTCAACTGGGCGCACGATCTGGAGGGCATGGCTCAAGCCATCTCTCCGCGCACCCGGCTCCTGTTCATCTGTAATCCCAATAATCCGACGGGGACGATGGTGTCGGCGGAGGCGGTCGGCCGGCTGATGGCCAAGGTGCCCCTCGACGTCATTGTCGTATTCGATGAGGCCTACTTCGAATACGTGCGAGATCCGCAGTTTCCCGACACCCTCGCCTATGTGAAAGGAGGGCGAAACGCGATCGTCCTGAGGACATTTTCGAAGATTTACGGGTTAGCGGGATTACGGATCGGGTACGGAATCACCACCCCTGAAATCACCAATTTCCTGAATCGGGTTCGGCCACCCTTCAATGCCAACAGTCTTGCGCAGCGCGCGGCGCTGGCTGCGCTGGGGGATGATGAACATGTTGCGAAGAGTCGCGCCGTCAACGCTGCGGGCATGGAGCAGGTCGGCAGCGGCCTAAGGGCCCTGGGCCTGACCGTCATCCCGAGCGAGGCGAATTTTCTCTATTTCGACGCCCAGCGGGACGGGCAACAGGTATTTGCAGCGTTGCTGCGAGAAGGGATCATTGTGCGACATATCGACGGGACCATGCTCAGGGTCACCATCGGTCAGTCCGATGAGAACGTCGCCTTCCTACAGGCGCTCAAGAAAGTCCTGGCGTAGGGAGGGAAGAACAGCGAGGGAATCATGATCATCGTATTGAAACCCGAAGCGTCAGAAAGCGAAGTGGATCACATTATCGACCGGCTCCGGGATCTCGGCTTGAAATCGCAGATCTCCACCGGACAGGAGCGGACCATCATCGGCGTCATCGGTGACGACCGGATCCTCCACAATCAGCCGTTGACGGCCCTGCCCGGGGTGGAGAGCGTCCTGCCCATCCTGGCCCCGTGGAAACTCGTGAGCCGGGAGTTTCAAAAGGAAGACACCATCATCGACGTCAGCGGAGTGAAGATCGGCGGCAAGAAGCTGGCGATCATGGCGGGACCCTGCGCGGTTGAACGGCTCGAACTCACGGTGGGGATCGCCCACGATGTAAAGGCGGCCGGCGCGTCGATTCTCCGGGGCGGCGCGTACAAACCCAGGACGTCGCCCTACTCCTTCCAGGGCCTGGGCCGCGAAGGGCTCGATTATCTCCTGGAAGCCAAGAAGCAGACCGGGCTGCCCGTCGTCAGCGAGATTCTGGACACGAGGGACATCGAGCTGTTCCTCGAAAAAGCCGACATCATTCAGATCGGCGCCAGGAACATGCAGAACTTCGAGCTGCTCAAGGAGGTCGGGGCCTACGACAAGCCGGTGCTCTTGAAACGAGGGCTGTCGGCGACCATCAAGGAGTTCCTGCTGTCCGCGGAGTACATCATGTCCCGCGGCAATCGCAACGTCATACTCTGCGAGCGCGGCATCCGCACCTTCGAAACGCAGTATCGCAACACGCTCGATCTCGCCGCGATTCCCACGTTGAAAACGCTCTCACATCTTCCGGTCATCGTGGATCCCAGTCACGCCACCGGGCAGTGGGCGCTTGTCGCTCCGATGTCGAAGGCCGCGGTTGCGGCCGGCGCCGATGGACTGCTGATCGAGGTGCATTCCAATCCCGAATGCGCCCTGTGCGACGGAGAAGAGTCGATCATGCCCTCGAAGTTCAAGGCCTTGATGCACGATCTTGGGAACATTGCTAAAGCCGTGGGAAGAGAGATTTAGGCAGCAGTCATGGCGGTTCACTTCAAGCACGTTGCGATAATCGGTGTAGGGTTGATCGGCGGGTCGCTGGGGATGATCCTGCGACGGAAGGCGTTGGCCGATCAGGTTGTGGGCGTCGGCCGGCGTGTGGAAAACCTCCGAACCGCCGTTGAATTGGGCGCGATCGATCGGTATGTCGGCGATCCCAAGGAGGGCGTGCGCGGGGCGGACCTGGTCGTGCTGGCCACGCCCGTCGATACCTATCTGGACCATCTGAAGGATTGGGGGCATTGCCTGGCGCCCGGTGCGATCGTGACCGACGTCGGGAGCGTGAAAGGTGTGCTGGTCGAGCAGTCGGAAGCAGCCATGCCGCCGGGGGTACATTTTATCGGGGCCCATCCCATTGCCGGGAAAGAAAAAACCGGAGTGGCTGCAGGCTCCGATCAATTGTTCCGAGGCGCGCGCTGTATTCTGACGCCGACAAGGCACACCAATCTAGGGGCTCTGGAACGAGTCAAGCAGCTGTGGGAGGAGACCGGCTCGATTCTGTTGACCATGGACCCGCACCTCCACGATCAGATTCTCGGGGCCGTCAGCCACCTGCCCCATGTGGCGGCTTTCGCGCTCATGATCGCCTTGGCTGATCTTCGCGATCACCAGATCCCTTCATTGGATCTTGCCGGGCATTCCGGAGGGGGATTGCGGGACACGACGCGGATTGCCGCCAGTTCGTCGGAAATGTGGCGCGACATCTTTTTGTGGAATAGAGACAACCTGGTGTCCTTCATCGACCGGTACGAACGCGCTTTGGAAGATTTGAAGCACTTGATCAAAGCGGGCGATGCGGCAGGTATAGAAAAGGCGATCGAACGGGCCAGAGCCGAACGCGAGAAGTTGAATGTGTCCACTCCGATGAGCACGTGAGTTCACGATGGGAGCGTTGACGATCACCCCGGGCCGACCGCTGAAAGGAACGATCACGGTTCCGGGAGACAAGTCCATCACGCATCGCGCCCTCCTGCTCACGGCGCTGGCCGAAGGGACGAGCGTACTGTCGAGCTACTGTCGTGGAGAGGATTGTCTCAACACGATGCGGGCCCTCCGGGCGCTCGGTGTGCGGATTGAGGAGACTCCCGACGAATTGACCGTGTACGGCAAAGGTTTCTGGGGGTTGAGCGAACCGAGCGGGCCGATCGATTGTGGGAATTCCGGGACCGGAATTCGTCTGCTTGCCGGCCTCCTGGCGGGCCAGGATTTCTTTACCGTACTCACCGGGGATGAGTCGATCCGCCGCCGTCCCATGGGCCGGGTGGTCAAGCCGCTGCGGGAGATGGGCGCCGTGATTGCGGGGCGCAAGGGAGGGGAACTGGCTCCGCTGGCGATTACGGGCAAGCGACTCCATGGCATCGAGTACGCCTCTCCGGTCGCCAGCGCGCAGGTCAAATCGTCGCTGCTCCTGGCTGGGCTCTTTGCCGAAGGGGTCACGCGGTTGAACGAGCCTCGCCTTTCACGCGATCACACGGAGCGCATGTTTCAGCATTTGGGAATCCCTCTCACGAGAGAGGGCGGGACTCTGGTGCTGCAGGGACGTCCGGCGGTCGGATGGGCGGGCCGCTCGGTGGTCATTCCCGGCGACTTCTCGGCTGCCGCGTTCTTTATCGTCGGGGCCACGATCGTTCCGGGGTCTGACATCACCATTCGAAATGTGGGCCTCAATCCGACCAGGACCGGTCTGATGGAGGCGATGCGGACGATGGGGGCGGATATCCAGACCCTCAGTCAGGGGCAACAGGGGGGAGAGCCGGTGGCCGACCTTCGCGTGAGGTCCGCCCCGCTCACGGGCGTAACAATCGGGTCCGACCTCATTCCGCAGACGATCGACGAGTTTCCCATCCTCTGTGTGGCCGCGGCGGTGGCGCATGGCGACACGGTGATCTCCGGAGCGGAAGAACTCCGGGTCAAAGAGAGTGACCGCATTGCGACCATGAGCAACGAGTTGAAGGCGATCGGCGCGCAGATCATCGAACGGTCCGACGGCATGCTCATTCACGGGTTGGGCCGGGCCGGTGAAAATGGCCGTCTACAGGCGGCCGGCACGCCACGGAGCCACGGTGATCATCGCGTGGCGATGTCGCTGGCGATCGGTAGCCTCACCGCGGATACAAGTATGACGATTGCCGACACCGATTGCGTGGAGACGTCGTTCCCGGACTTCGACGCCGCGCTGTGCGCATTGTTGACGCACCAGGTGTGAGGGCTATAATACGATGCCTATGGACAGGGCGATGAGTGTGAGGAGTGCCCGGTGATCATTGCGATCGATGGTCCGGCAGGAGTGGGCAAGAGCACGGTGGCCAAATTGCTGGCGGCTCGTCTGGGGTTCCGCTACCTCGACACGGGCGCCCTGTATCGGGCGATCGCATGGAAGGTCCTGCAGTCGAAGGTGTCGCCGGCGGACCATGAGCAGGTGGCGAAGCTGCTTCAAGCGACGACCATGCAGGTTCGATTTCAAAACGGCGCGATGCAGGTGTTGGTTGACGATCGCGACATTACAAACGCGCTCCGCACACCGGAGGTGACCAATCTGGCCTCCGTCACCTCTGCGATTCCGGCGGTCCGCGAGTGGCTGCTGCCCATCCAGCGGCAGATCGCCCAGCAGGGCTCGATTGTCGCCGAAGGACGCGATATCGGCACAAAGGTGTTTCCCTCCGCACCGCTGAAATTCTTTCTGGACGCGGCAGCGACGGTGCGGGCCGAGCGGCGGCACCGTGAACTCGTCGCCGCCGGTCACGGGGGAGCGATTGAAACGATCTACCAGGATATCGAAGGCCGGGACCAGCGGGACCGGACCCGTTCGATTGCGCCGCTGATTCCTGCGGCCGACGCGAGGGCGATCGATACGTCCGCCCTCAATGTCGAGCAGGTGGTGGAGCAGATGCTGGCGGCGATGTCGGCCGTGTCGTGACCGGGGTCGCCTACGGTATTCTCTGGGTGTTGACGAGGGCGATCGGCCAGATCTGTTTTCGGTATCGGGTCGAGGGGCAGATTCCCCGCAGTGGCGGATTGCTGGTCGCGGCGAATCACGCCAGCTACCTGGATATCCCGCTGCTCGGCTGCGGGATGAAGCGCAGAGCCTGGTACCTCGGACGGAGCGATCTGTTTCCCGTTCCGGTGCTGAGCGGCATTCTGAAGTCGCTGGGGTGGATCCCCGTGCGGCTCGGCCGTCTCGATCGGGAGGCGTTCGGAAAGGCCATCAGCCTGATTCAAGCGGGCGAGGTGGTGGTGATTTTCCCGGAAGGCGGGCGAAGCCAGGATGGGCACCTCCGACCGCCGAAAGCCGGTATCGGAGTAATCGTCTCGCAGACCGGCTGTCCGGTCATTCCGGCGTACCTCAAGGGGACGTTCGACGTGCTGCCGAGGGGCGCGCGATGGCCTCGATGGCGCCAGGTCACGTTGCGGTTCGGGGATCCACTGATGTTTGAAACGGCGGGACGGAAGGATCGGGCAGAGAACAAGCAATTTTACGAACAGGTCAGTCGAACGGTGATCGAACGGATTGCGGCTCTCGGTGAAGTCCCGCCACCCGCGGCGAAGGCCCACCGTGCCCCGGAGACACCGGACAGGCCGACCGCCGGCGCTCGCAATGCTGAGTGAGGCCGGCGTCATTCACCATCAGCACCCGGCGAGAGCCGGAAGAGTAGGAAACGCACATGGGTACAGTGTCCAAGGGTAGTGAGGCGGAGTTCGACCGCAACGCGTTAGCTGCGTTGTATGAAGAAACGTTCCGGAACCTTGAAGAGGGCACGATCACGGAAGGCCGTGTGGTCGCCCTCACCAAGGACAAGGTGGTCGTCGATATCGGCTACAAATCGGAGGGGATGATTCCGGGGGATCAGTTCTCCTCCGAGGAGCTTCAGAATCTCAAGGTCGGTGACCGGCTCCAAGTTTACATCGAAGAATGCGAGGACGCGGACGGCAATCTCATTCTGTCCAAAGAAAAAGCCGACAAGATGAAGATTTGGGAGGAACTCGAGCGGCTCTACAAAGATGAAAAGAGCATCGAGGGCAAGATCGTCTCACGCATCAAGGGCGGGATGATGGTCGATATCGGCGTGAAGGCGTTCCTGCCTGGCTCGCAGATCGATCTCCACCCCGTGCGCGATCTGGACGGACTGGTCGGTAAGACCTTCCCTCTGAAAATCATCAAGATCAATCACCGGCGCGGCAACGTGGTCGTCTCGCGGCGCGTCCTGCTCGAGGAAACACGGGACAAGAAGCGGCAGACGACCCTCGCCAACCTGAAGGAAGGGCAGCTCATCCAGGGCGTCGTCAAGAACATCACCGACTACGGATCCTTCATCGATCTCGGCGGCATCGACGGACTGCTGCACATCACCGACATGTCCTGGGGCCGTGTCGGACACCCGTCGGAGTTATTCACCGTCGGCGACCGGGTGGAAGTGACCGTCCTGAAGTACGATCGTGAAACGGGCCGTATCTCACTGGGCCTCAAGCAGAAGAGCGCGGATCCCTGGACCAACGTCGCAGGCAAGTACCCCATCGGGACCCGGGTCCGGGGGCGGGTTGTCAGCCTGACGGACTACGGAGCCTTCGTCGAACTCGAGCCAGGTGTCGAAGGACTGGTGCACGTCTCGGAAATGTCCTGGACGCATGAAGTCCGGCATCCGTCGAGAGTCGTGGCGGTGGGCGATCAGGTGGAGGCGGCGGTGTTGAACGTCGACCCGGCCAGCCGCAAGATCTCGCTGGGCATGAAGCAGACCGCGCCCAATCCCTGGGACATGATCGAGAACAAGTATTCCGTCGGGACGCGCATTGAAGGGAAAGTAAAGAGTCTCACCGATTTCGGCGCCTTCATCGGGCTTGAAGAGGGCATCGATGGGCTCATTCACATCTCCGATATGTCGTGGACCAAACACATCAAGCACCCCTCGGAGCTGTTCAAGAAAGCGCAGAAGGTCGAGGCGGTTGTGTTGCGCATCGACAAGGAGAAAGAGCGGCTCTCGCTGGGATACAAACAGTTGACGCGTGATCCTTGGGATGATGCGATCCCGGCGCGCTATCATGTGGGCGACTCGGTTACCGGCAAGGTGAGCAAGGTCGCTGATTTCGGGATTTTCATCGAATTGGACGGCGGCGTCGAAGGGCTGATTCATATCAGCGAGGTCGGTCTGGACCCGCATGGGAAGCTCGATGAGAAGTACAAGCTACAGGACGAGGTGACGGCCAAGATCATCAAGGTGGATCGGGAAGAGCGCAAAATTGCGCTCAGCCTGCGAGACCATCAAGTGGATTCGGATCGTAAACAGGTCGATGAGTATCATGCATCGCAGACCGGGCTCGACCAGAGTCTCGGGCGCGCAGCCAAGCAGAGCCGGAAGCGGACGCAATCGGACGACTGAGCCCAGACTGCGCCGATTCGAATGAGGAGGCTGGTCCTAAGCCATGGCCGGTGACACGACACAAGCGGAATATCCTCCGAAGCGTCGGCCGCTCCGCACGCTCCTGTGGGTGCTGGCCGCCGGCCTCGGGCTCATGCTGCTGGTCAACATATTCTTCCCCGATCTCGATCTGTCGACCGAGGATCGCATCGCCTTGATCCGGGTGGAAGGGGTGATCCTGGATTCGCAAACGACCGTCGGAGAGCTGAAGCGGTTCAGCGAGAACCCGTCCGTCAAAGCGATCGTGCTGCGCATCGACAGTCCCGGGGGAGGGGTCGTCCCCTCGCAGGAGATTCACGATGCGGTCAAGCGCGCCCGGACCAAGAACAACAAGGCCGTGATCGCGTCGATGGGTAGTGTGGCGGCGTCGGGCGGCTATTATATCGCTGCGGCGACAGATCGCATCGTGGCGAATCCCGGGACGCTGACCGGCAGCATCGGCGTCATTATGGAAACAGCGAACGTCGAGGGGTTGTTACAGAAGATCGGCGTCGAGGGGGTCGTCATCAAGAGCGGCAAATACAAAGATGTCGGTTCTCCGCTCCGCAAGATGAGCGAGGAGGAACGGGGTTTGCTGCAGGCGGTGATGGACGACGTACATAAGCAGTTCATTGAAGCCGTCGCGGAGGGGCGCGCCATCGAGCTGACTGATGCCCAGGCGCTGGCGGACGGGCGCATCTTCACCGGGCGCCAGGCGAAAGAGGCGAAGCTGGTCGATGAACTCGGCGATCTGGAGGATGCCATCCAGTTGGCGGCCGACGTGGCCGGGATCGAGGGCGAGCCGAAAGTCGTCGAACCGCGCCGGCGTTTTTCCATTCGTGAGCTTCTGGAATCGAAGTTCACGGCGATGTTTCCCAAGCTCGATTTCCATGCAGGGGTCAGCATGAAGTATCTGATGGCCTTCTAGCCGCGGCGGGGGGCCTGAAGGAGTGCTCGTCTATCAACGGAGCGGAAGGGGGAGGACATGACCAAGGCACAGATCATCGAACGGGTCTCCGAGCAGGTCACCATGTTGACCAAGCGGCAGGCGGAAGTCGTCGTGAACACCATTTTTGATTGTGTCAGAGACTCACTGAAGAACGGTGACAAGACCGAGATTCGCGGGTTCGGCAGTTTCCGGCTGCGGGCGCGCCGCATGAAGGAAGGGCGCAATCCGAAGACCGGCGCGGCCGTGGCCGTCCCGGCCAAACGCGTGCCGTTCTTCAAGGCCGGCAAGGAATTGAAAGAATTGCTGAACCAGTAGTCTGCGGGAGGGACGGACTGTGTCGGCCTCAGATTCCCCGCAGCCAGTCACGACGGAGATCCGCTGGACCGACGGCGCGCTCAAGCGGATGGAGCGTGCGCCGCTGTTCCTGCGCGGCATGGTCCATCGTCTGGCTGAAAAGAAGGCCCGCGAGTTGGGATATGAGGAGATCACGGAAGAGATTCTCGATCAGTTTAAAGCTCAGATGATGGGTCGCATGGGCGGCGAGGCCGGTATGGCGTCGGCCGCCAAGGACATGGAGCAGGGCCAGCTTCCGTGGACCGCGGCCGCCAGGGATCGCCTCGCGACCGTCCCCGAGTTCATGCGCGCGATGATCAAGCAGATTGCCGAGGAGATCGCCAGAGAACGCGGTCATCTCGAAGTGAATGTCGATTTGTTTGAAAAGGTGGAAGCGCTTGGTGATGTCCAGGACACGGCCGGCCCTCCGATCGACTGGACGAAGGAGGCGTTAGCCCGGCTTCAGGAGAAGGTCGGGCAGTCGCCTCCGATCGCGATGGAATTTGTCACCGATATGCTGAAGCGCGATACCGAGGATCTTGCCCGAGACAGGAAGTTGACCCGTATCGATGCAATCGCCCTGCACGAGCTGTGGGATGCCCCTCAGTCACGGATCGCCTGGACCGACGAGGCCTGGAAGCGGTTGCAGACCGCGCCCGACTTTGTGCGAAGCGGAATCCGAAAGGCCGCGGAGCGCCGGGCACGGAAGCTCGGATTGGCCGAAATCGACTCCGATCACCTGACGACCTTCAGAAATCAGGCGATGATGAAAGCTGTCAGACGCATCCGGTCGTTCGGCTATCAGAACCTGACGTTCGATGCGTTCGAGACCGCGTTGCAGAGGACCAAACGGCTTCAGGGAAATGAACAGGCAGAAAAGCGTCTTCAGGAAATCCGCGGCCACTTTGCCGATCCCTCGACCAAGAAGCCTGAAGGAGGGACGCTGGGGGCCGACCTCATGGATCGCTTCCGCAGGTATCTGAAAGGCGAAGGAACGCTCTAAGTCGTCCTCGCCCTGTCCGTTGACCGCCGGCAGGAAACGATTCGCGCGAACCGGTTTCGCGCTCGCCGGCTCGATTCATTCAAGATAATCGGTTTCGGGCTGGATTACAGGGGTCCGGAACCGCCTGCAGCGATCTGGACCCGCCGTCAGTGGGTCTGGACCGGCTTGGGCCAGAATTTGTGCCGGATCTGCGGGAGCGGTTCGTTATCGAAATTCGGGATGTCGTACAGACAGCGGTCGATGGTGGCGACTTCCTCTTCGGTCAACGCAAGCGTCACCTTTTTTTTCCAGAACTGATCAAGCGTAAAGTAGTCGCCCGATGCCGGTTTTTGGGCCAGCAACTCCTGCATCTTCTCGAACCCCGGGGTATCGACGCCCGGGATGCGGCCCTTGTTTCGCTCATGGCACCACAGCAGGACCTCAGCAATGCCGTACATGGTAATGTCGAGGTTCACGATGTTACCCATAAAAAGCTCCCTCCATCAAAAGAGGGGTCATTGTAGCTTAGACGGAGAGTGAAATTCAAAGGTTCCCGCATCCGTTCTAAGAGATTGCGAAAGAAAGAAAACCCTCTGTATAGTAAGCGGTCTGCACACCATTACGATAGATCTTTGGGCCCGTACCATGCGTGCATCGGACAACGGCGTGAGTGCGCTCCGCCAGGAGGAGTTCCATTGTATCGGGCCGGTTCTTGCTGTGGCACTCCTGTCCCTCTTCATCGAAGGGCTTGCGGCCTGTTCAAAGACCGAGCCGTATAACCCCCCAGATCTCTTTTATTATTTCGCCAGTTATCAAGTCGGTAAGAATCCGACGACGATCACGGCCACCGACCTCAACCACGATTCCTTCACCGATCTGATTACCACCAATATTGCAAGTAATACGCTCTCGGTCCTGCTCGGCAACGGGGACGGGACCTTTAACGATCAAGTCCAGCTCCATGCGTGCCAGGAGCCGCGCGCGCTCGTGATGGGTGATTTCAATGAGGACGACCACGCCGATGTGGCCTTAGCCTGTTCCGGCGGCGACGAAGTGGCCATCGTGCTCGGTCGGGGGGATGGAAAGTTTGCAGAGGGCCAGCACTATCCGGTCCACCGAACCCCTGTCGCGCTCGCGACCGATGACGTGAACGGCGATCACCATCTTGACCTCGTCGTGGCCCTCCGGAACGACAAGGTCAAGGTGTTTCTCGGCACGGGCACCGGCGAGTTCCGGCACGGCGCGCAGTACGAATACGGGGATACGCCGACCTCGGTGGCCCTGTCCGATCTCAACGGCGACGGGAAATTGGACCTGGTCGTGACCAACGGCGGTCCCATGTCGAATGCGGTCTCGATCTGGGTGGGCAACGGCGATGGCTCCTTCCGAGACCCCAAGGACTACTCCACGGGAAGGCGGCCGCTCGGCGTGAGTTTCGCGGATTTCAATAACGACCGGAACCGCGATCTCCTCGTGATCAACGGAGAACGGGACAGCTTCACGACGCTGCTCGGCAACGGCAATGCGACGTTCCGACCGGGCAAGGATTCCGGGGCCGACGCCGGCCCGAACTTCGGGCTCGCGCGGGATTTTAACGGAGACCACCTGGTGGATGTCGCGATCGTGAATCTCCAATCCAACGATCTCTCGATCCTGTTCGGAAAAGGCGACGGCACCTTTCATTATCCACCCAGAAATTACCGCACCAAGGCCGGTCCCTTCGCCGTTTCCTCCTTCCGTGTGACGACGACGGGGACGGAGGAGCCGGGTTTGGCCATTGCCGATAACGGAAGCGGCAGCGTGTCGATCTTTCTTCATCGCGGGCTCAAGGCGGTCCTGAAATCGGAGGCGAACGGGTAGGGGCCGCGGCAGGTGTACACGCGCGGATATCCTCGTACCATATGGCCTTGTTCTTGACAGCCTGTAGCCCCTTCGCTAGAGTGGCCGCAGATGCGCGAGTTCACTGATGGCTCTTCGATCGTTCACATGGTGGTTCGTGATGGGATCGCTGATGACGCTCTCCGTCCTGATGGTTCAAGGAGGCATCCGTGACCTCTGGGAGGGGACTCAACCAGCCGGTGACACCAACGTGTTCGTCTACTTCGGCACGACGCTCCTCGGCGGCGGCCTGCTTGCCGGATGCATCGCGTTGGTGATGAACCGGCTTCGATAGGCGAACGAGCGGATAATGTATGCAATGTCTCAAGTGCAAGGGGTTCATGATGGTGGAACGGCACTATACCCTCCTGAACCGGAGAATTTATGCCCGCTGCCTCAACTGCGGGTTCTGGATCGATCTGGCCGACCTGCTCCGTTTCTTCCATAAAGTGATTGATAGCGGGCTCAAAGGTGATAAGGTACGCGAGTCCTTCACACTCTGAACGGCGGTATGGTGTGATGCGAAACGACCAGCTCAAGCGAGATCCGGTGTCCCAGAGACCGTGGACGCTCACGCGGAGTCTGGCGGTCGTCACGACGCTGTCCCTTTCGACGGGGGCGTGGTGCATATCCCCGGCCATGGCGAAAGCACCCGGCCATGCGAATCGGACGGTCCGTACGGTGAGCCTCTCCCCGCAGGCGCTTCCCTGGAGAACCGTCCCTGCGCATAGCGTGCTCCTGAAGGAACTCCGGTCGGGACGGGTGCTTTACGAGCACGAGTCCGAAAAGCGCCTCTCCCCTGCCAGTTTGACGAAAATCATGTCGGCGTTGGTGATTCTTGAAAAAGGGCATCTGGATGAGCATGCCACGGTGAGCAAGAATGCCGCTCGCGCACCAAAGACCCATCTGCGATTGAAGACCGGTGAAGTGTTCCGCATGGAGGATTTGCTGAAGGCCATGCTGATCGTCTCGGCCAACGACGCGTGCCTGGCGGCTGTCGAACATGTCGGGGGCGATGAGGAACAGTTCGTGGCGTTGATGAACGCCAAGGCGGCCGAACTCGGCTTAGCCAACACGCATTTCAGCAACGGGTGCGGATTCGACGGCCCGGAGCACTATTCAACGGCTGAGGATCTCGCCACGCTCAGCGAAGTCGCGATGCAGAACCCTGTGTTCCGAGAGCTCGTGCGGGAAGACCAGGCGATTATCACGCCGATCAGCGGCCACCGGGCGTATGTCCTGCACAATACGAATCGTCTGCTGGGCCGCATTCCCGGCGTCGAAGGGGTGAAGACGGGGTTCACGTCAAAGGCCGGACGCTGTCTCATCGCCAAGGTGTCCCAGAACGGCAGTGATCTGCTGCTGGTCATCCTCAACTCCAACCGCCGCTGGAACATGGCCAGGAGCCTCATCGATTACGGTCTCCGCGTCACTGAAATAGTCCAGTGACCTGCTGATCCGACTTCTTGCCTGACAGGCGCGGTTTCTCTCGCCGGATGGGAGCTGGTTGACGGCCTGCGGGGCAAACAGCTCAGTGCGGCTGGGCGAATTCGATGTTGATGTCCTTCCCGAGGTAGTTGACTTGGAAGCCCTGCTTGTCATAGGCCATGACGGCGCCCATGACGTTTTCGTCGCCATATTCTTCCTTGCCTAACAACTTCCGAATATCTTCCGGGCTTTCGCTGGTCAACACGTTGCGAAAGATCCCTCTCGTCTTGTGCGCGAAGCGGTTATTGATGAAAATCAAATCGACCTTCCCCTCCTGGATGCGGACCCCGGCCATCGGGCCGGTCGGCTTCCGTTGATCCAGCAGGAAGATGAAGGTGCCTTCCTGTTCGGCCTTGATGCCGGAGATCTTCTCATTCACCAGTACATCGAGCGCCAGGGCTTCCGAGTCACCCAGCTTGACGCCGAAGAGCGAGACGGCGTCGCTTGAAATCGTATTCGGCTCCATCACATCGCTCTTGCTCAATTCATAGGGCTCGGCTTGAATTGCGGGGACGAAGCCGGCGAGGGTTGCCAGGAGTACTAGAGTGGGTATCCACGCCGCATTGTTATCCCCCATCGCTTCGTCCTCCGCTACTCTGCTGGGCTAATTAATATGGTAAGTTATCGGCTGGGTGGTCGTAATTGGTAGGCTGCGAAAATTATGCCTCATTGTAACCAAGGGATGTCGAACCTGCAAGGAACCGGAAGGTCGGGTATCTCCGGTCCAGCCGGGGCCCCTCGGAAGAAACCAGATGCGGCCGGGACATACAAGGAAGGACGCGCATGACGCATCGGAACCGGCTGGTGTCGTGCGGCATGGTGATGGCCGTCCTTGTGTTCAGTCTGTCTAGTTGTGCCCGGACGACACCTGCGCCAGTTGGGAAGGCGCTCTATGTCCGCCTTGGAGGCCAGACGATGATCTCCGCCGTGGTGGATCAATTCGTCACCAACCTGTTGGCCGACGGCCGCATCAACCGCCGGTTTGCGACGGCAGACATCGCCAAGTTGAGGGGGCATTTTGTTGATCAGTTGTGCCTGGTGACCGGTGGGCCTTGCGTCTACACAGGCCGCGACATGAAATCCGCCCATGCGGGATTGAACATCAGCGGCGGGGAGTTCGCCGCGCTGATGGAAGATCTTGCGACCGCGTTGGACCGGCTCAAAGTTCCTGCTCAGGAGAAAGTCCAGCTGTTGGCGCTGTTCATACCGATGAAGAGGGACATCGTCGAGTAGTGGAGAGGGGGTCGTTTTGATGCGATGGCCCAGGAGAGGCCCCGGGCGGCCAGTCGGACTATGACTTGGAGACCGTGGCCAGCAACATCTCACCCAGCCGGCGAAGGCGGAGAAAGTACTCCTGAGAATCGGTATCCAGTTCTTCTGTCAGGTCGCCCAGATCCCCCACGCAATCTTCCACGATGGCCACCCGTTGGTGATCGAGTCCTTCCGGGCTATCGAGGTAGAAGACCACGCACCCGCTGATCACCGTATCCAGCGTCATCAACTGGCCCTGATTCGGGCTCGAAAACTGAGGCCAGCCGTTCTCGCAATGCTGTTTCCAGGCTGCGGCGATCATGGACCGGGTCATGGGACGCTCCGGCGACCTGTTGGCGGACGTGGCTGCCTGAGCAACCCTAGCCTATCGAGGAGTGGTACGGCAAGCGCAAAGCGTGAGATCCCGGCCATCGAGCGCCACCCGTCGGAGTGATGTTCTCGATCGTCCGCTAAGGATAGAGGCCGCGCTGAAGATGTGCCTGGGCGACCTGGTCGATTCCGCTCATGAGTGCCGCCATGCGCATCGACGTCCGCCGTTCGGTCGAGAAGTGAAGCGTGCGCTGGAAGGCAGAGGTGATAATGTCTTGCAGCCGATGCTGAATTTCCGTTTCACTCCAAAAGAAACGTTGAAGGTCCTGGACCCACTCAAAGTACGACACGATCACACCACCCGAATTGGCGAGAATATCGGGGATGATGAAAACGCCCTTGTCTTCCAGGATGCGATCGGCGTCAAGGGTGGTGGGACCGTTCGCTCCTTCTGCCAGGATTCGGCAGCGGAGGCGGCCGGCATTCTCTCCCGTGATCTGTTCCGACAGCGCGGCAGGTACGAGGACCGTGCAGTCCAGTTGCAGCAATTCCTCGTTCGTGATCGCGTCCCCCAGCTTTGTGTCGCGAAGCGATTGGCCGGCTGCACGGTAACGCCGCAGCAACTCCTGAACGTCCAACCCCTTGGCATTATAGATTCCCCCGCTCGCATCACTGACCGCAATGACGCGCGCCCCCTGTTCCTGCATGATGAGCGCGGTGTGGGAGCCGACATTCCCGAATCCTTGAATCACCACCGTTGCATTCTCGACAGACAACTTCAAGTGGCGGAGCGCTTCGAACGTGACGTACACGACGCCGCGACCGGTGGCTTCTTCACGTCCAAGACTCCCGCCGAGTGACAGGGGTTTGCCGGTCACCACGCCCGGAACGGCATACCCGACCTGTTGGCTGTAGGTGTCCATTATCCACGCCATGACTTGCGCGTCAGTCCCCACATCGGGGGCCGGTACGTCTTTGTCGGGACCGATGAGCGGAAAGATCTCCGCGGCGTAGCGCCTGGTCAATCGCTGCAGTTCGGCGGGGGATAACTGCTTGGGAGCGACCCGGATTCCCCCTTTTGCGCCGCCGTACGGCAGGCCGGCCAGGGCGCATTTCCAGGTCATCCACATCGCCAGGGCCGCGACCTCGCCGAGACTCACACCCGGATGGTAACGGATGCCTCCTTTGGAGGGACCACGCGATGAGTCGTGCTGCACCCGATAACCGGTAAACACTTCCACCCGACCATCGTCCATGCGCACGGGAAGGCTGACGACGAGCGAGCGTTGTGGTAGCTTCAATCGCTCGCGAAGATTCGGGTCGAGGCGCATGGCCTCCGCGGCCTGGTCGAATTGGGCGACGGCTAAGCGAAAGGTGTGTGTATCAAGTTCATGCATAAGCCCTCGGCAATCTAGACACTGGATGTGCACATGCGAGCGGTCTCCTCGGCGGCCGTGTGGCGTTCGGCTGAATTCTCCTCCACTGTGGAAGTCGGCCACCCGACCGCAAACACCGCGCCGAACGTCTGCGCGATATCGCGTTTGATGGCGTCGACAGGAAGAGTTGCTTGGCGCAGGGCGGCCATGGAAGTCATGAGGCAGCCGGCGAACCCGCAAGGATGAATGCGAAGAAAGGGTGTCAGGTCCAGGTCAACGTTCAGCGCCAACCCGTGCAACGTGATTCCGCGTTCGACGCGTATGCCGACGGAGGCAATCTTGGCCGGTTCAGGCGCCATGACCCAGACGCCCGGCTTTTTATCGATTCGGTAGCCGTCAATGTTCCAGAGGCTGAGCACGCGAATGGCGACGTCTTCCAGCAGCCGGACCAATTGCCGTGGTCCTGCCGCATGCTGCGCGAGTCGCAGGATGGGGTAGACGAGGATCTGTCCCGGGCCATGGTACGTAACCGAGCCGCCGCGATTCACGCGATACAGCTCCGTTCCGTTCGCTCGCAACGCCTCTTCGTCGGCTCCGCAGTGCGACCGTTGCGTGCTCCGTCCCAGGGTATAGACAGGCTGATGTTCCAGGATCAGCACCGTGTCCTGTCTACGATCGACCACGCGTTCGGTGTGGAGGCGGGACTGCAGGTCCCAGGCGGTCGCATAGGGAACGGGTGATGGGAAGATGAATAGTCTCCCCTCCGAGGCACAATGTGGAGCGGTCGGTTGAGCCGGGAGATCAAGGATGCTCGATAGAGTCACCGGCGCGCCTCAGCAGCGGGGGACATAGCCGACAGGCGACGGGCGGGAGAGGTCGATCCTACCGGTCCGCATGCGGCGCTCCGAGAGACATTGCGATCCTTCATGCGGGGGGTATTGTCGCATAAACGACTGTCGGGGGCAAAGCTGTGTCCCGAGGGTGCAGGGAATGCCCTACCCTCGGGACAGGTGAGAATGCGCGTGGCGGATCCGCCTACTTGATGGTGGCGAAAAGCTCCCTTATCTCGGGAGTCTTGAGTTTCTTGAGCGCCTTCGCCTCGATCTGACGGATACGTTCCCGTGTCACGGAGAGATTCTGGCCGACCTGCTCAAGGGTGCAGGCTTCATCGTAGCCGATTCCGAAGCGGAGACGGATCACTGTTTGCTCCCGCGGCGTGAGGGTGCTCAGGATCCGGTCCAACTGCTGGGTCATTTCGGTCCGATGCACGTGGGCATCGGGGGACACGGCTTGTTGATCTGGGATCATCTCTCCGAACTGCGTGTCTCCGTCACCGATCGGCGACTCCAACGCCACCGGCTCCTGGAATGCCTGCACCGTTTCATGGAGGCGTTCCGGCCTCAAGTGGAGCACCTGCGCAATCTCTTCCAAGCGGGCCGGTCGTCCGAACTGTTGCCCGAGTCGGCGGGTCACGCGAAGAATCCGATGGGATGCTTCAGTCTGGTGGACGGGAATGCGGATAGTTCGGGACTGGTCCGCAAGCGCGCGCGTGATGCCCTGCCTGATCCACCAGGTGGCATAGGTGCTGAACTTGAAGCCTTTCCGATATTGGTACCGTTCCGCGGCTTTCATCAGGCCGATGTTGCCCTCCTGTACCAGGTCCAGCAAGGTCAACCCGCGCCCTGTGTAGTGCTTGGCCACGTCGACCACCAGTCGCAGGTTGCAGCGTACGAATTCATCTTTTCCCTGTTCCAGCACGATCCGGGCGGACCGGATCTCACTGAGCAGCGACTTCAGCCGCTTCGCGATGGCGACGGCGGGTTTCAACTCACGGGACGACGGCTTCAACATTGCGAGCATCGTCTGCTCCGCGTGGTCGAGCGCGGTGGCCGAAAGCCCGCTCAGTCGGGTGATCATCTTGAGCGTCTTGACGGACTCCGACAGCGCCGGAGTGCGTTTGGAGCGGCCGAGTGTTTTCACCGCCTGCCGCAAGGCGACCCGGATGCGTCTGGTGCCTTGATCGACTCGCTTCGCGAGCGCGACCTCTTCTTCGCGGGTCAGCAGCGCCCGCTCCCCGAATGAGCGGAAGTACAGCGACTCCAACAGAAATGGACTCGCGCCGTGACTCGTGCGCAGCGCCGCCGCGGGTTGTTCATCCTGAACGGATTCCCGCGCCCCATCGCGACCAATATTTTTCAGGATGCCGCTCGCCTGCGGATCATCGGCATCCAATTCCGTCATGACCGCGTTAGTGTCTTCGACCTCGCCGGTCGACCGTAGTTCTTCATCCTTCATGGCGTCACCTTTCATCATCCTGTGATTGGACACCCCTTCACTTATTTTAGAGCCGCCTGGATCCAGGAGGATTCATCCCGTGCTTCGCCTTGTATGCTTCACTACGAAGCAAAATGGATGCTGGATTGGAGATGAGACAACGGTGGTGCGATCTCCACGAAATTGCAGGAAGATTAGAGTGGTTTAATGAGGAAGATGAGTCGGGGCTATTGTAGCAATGCGGCAACTATGCGAAATCGGCATCGGTCGAGGGGACCGAATTGCCACACTACTTATTCAGCAGTCCCTTGATGAACGGTGCGAGCGTGTCGATCGGGATGGGGAAAATGGTGGTTGAGTTTTTTTCCGCGGCGATTTCCACCAGCGTTTGGAGATAACGTAACTGAAGAGCCGCAGGGTTCCGGCTGATCACATCGGCCGCGTCGGCCAGGCGTTGCGAGGCTTCAAACTCACCTTCGGCGTGGATGACCTTGGCGCGCCTTTCACGTTCGGCTTCGGCCTGGCGCGCGATGGCCCGCTGCATTTCCTGCGGGAGGTCGACATTCTTAACCTCAACTGCGGACACTTTCACACCCCAAGGCTCGGTCTGCTGGTCGATGATCCTCTGGAGATCTGCGTTGATCTGCTCCCGCTTGGACAGCAGGTCGTCGAGTTGGCTTTGGCCGAGCACACTCCGCAAGGTGGTCTGTGCCATCATTGAGGTGGCGTAGAGATAGTCCTCAACTTGTACGATCGCGCGTTGTGGGTCCACAACGCGAAAATACACCACGGCGTTGACTTTGACGGTCACGTTGTCTTTGGTGATGACGTCCTGAGGAGGGACGTCCATCGTGACCGTACGCATGCTGACGCGGATCATTCTGTCGATCAGGGGAAGAATGATGATGACGCCGGGCCCGTTCCCGCCGACGATGCCTCGAGCCAGCCGGCCCCACCGAAAGATCACGGCTCGTTCGTATTCAGGCAGTACTTTGAACCCGAGAAACACGATGACGAGAAGAAGAAGGACCAGACTGATTGGACTGATCAACATAGCTAGACCTCTTTTTTCTGAAGGATCGGAGTGACGTACAGCGTGAGCCCCTCGACTCGAAGTACTTTTGCGGATGTTCCCGGTTCTGCTGGGGCGTCGCTGACAGCATCCCAGAGTTCTCCATGAATTGCGAGCTTGCCGTCTGGACGCAAGGCGGTTTTGGCGATACCGATGGCACCGATCATGCCCTCGCTCCCGGTTTGCGGAGAACGGCGCAGCGCGTGGAAACCCATTCCGACGAGGAAGAGCGAGACGGCCGCTGTGGCGACGATGACTGGGACGATCACGGCCCATGAAATCTGAAAAAATTCAGCGTCCGATTTGATAAGCATCAGTGATCCGAATATCATGGAAACCACGCCGCCGATCGCCAAGAGGCCATAACTGGTGACTGTGGCTTCGAGGATAAAGAAGATGATCCCAAGGATGAGCAACAGCACGCCAGCGTAGTTGATCGGGAGCGACTGCAACGAATAGAACGCCAGAATCAAGCTGATGGCCCCAACGACGCCGGGAAGAATCGCGCCCGGGTTGTAGAGTTCGGCGAGAATGCCGATCGTGCCGATGGTCATGAGCAGATAGGCGATATTGGGATCGCTCAACGCTTTCAGCAATTCGAGGCGGAGTCCCATCGGGAATTCGCGAAGAGTTGTCGCCTCGGTACTCAGCGTAATTGATCCGTTGGAAAGCGTGATCGTTTTCCCGTTCAGCAGCTTGAGGAGCGCGGAGAGATCTTCCGCAACGAAGTCGACGATCTTAAGTTTCAGGGCCTCCTGCTCCGTTACGGACAAGCTTTTTCGGACGGCGTCTTCGGCCCAGGCAACATTCCGTCCACGCTGCTCCGCGATACTCTTGATGTAGGCGACCGAATCGTTCTCCACCTTTTCCTTCATGGTCTGATCCATCTCGCCGCCCCCCATCGCGACCGGGTGCGCCGCGCCGATATTGGTCCCGGGCGCCATGACGGCCACATGTCCCGCCAGGGTGATGAATACGCCCGCAGAGGCAGCGCGGCCTCCAGACGGGGCCACGAATACGATGACGGGAAGGGGCGAACTGGTAATGTCTTTCACGATGAGCCGCATCGAGGTATCCAGCCCTCCGGGTGTGTCGAGTTTCAGAATCAAGGCCTGGGCGCCGGATGAGTGGGCGGAAGCGAGGGCATCATGGACATACTCCGCTGCAACCGGATTGATGACACCTTCGTAACTCGCGACGACCATCTCACCGGCATTCGCAGGAAGGTCTGCGAGAATCAGACATGCGACCATGAGCAAACCGAGCCTTGCCATGGCGAATACGCATGCAAGCGGGGTTATGTTCCCGAATAGGCAGCGACGCACTGTGGGCTCCGTACACGGATCGTGCGTGAAGGCATGAAAATTGATTCGATCTTACGATCCACTTCCTGCCCTGTCAAGAAATGGCGGTTGGTTGCAAACGGTGGAACGATCCCCCTAGAATGCGCGCCATGTCGCGGCTGTTGAGCGGTGAACGCATCCACCTCGTCGACAAGAAGGGGCGACAGTATGCTCTGACTTTGAAGGCGGGTGAAACATACCAATTCAGCGGTCAGAAAATCGCGCACGACGCGATTATCGGACGGCCGGACGGGACCATCGTGATCCTGTCGGGCGGGAAGAAGTTGTTGGCGCTCCGGCCCAGGTTCGGAGACTATGTGCTCAAGATGCCGCGGGGCGCACAGGTGCTGTATCCCAAGGATCTCGCGCTCATCTCCATGTGGGCGGATGTGTATCCGGGGGCGCGGGTCTTCGAGGCGGGAACCGGTTCGGGCGCACTGACGATGGCGCTCCTACGTGCAGTTGGGTCGCGGGGCCTGGTTGTGACCTATGAGATGCGGGAGGACTTTGCTCGAACGGCTCTGATGAATATCGATCGGTATATGGGTTCTGTGCCCAACTTGGTGGCGTTACGCAAGAATGCCTATGAAGGAATCGAGGTGTTGGAGGACGGGGTGCCGTTTGACCGCGTGGTGCTCGACCTCCCTGAACCGTGGCAGGTGGTGCCCCATGCGGCAAAGGTCCTTCGAACTGGCGGGATCTATCTGAGTTTCGTCCCCACGGTGCCTCAGGTCATGCAAACTGTTGAGGCATTGGAACGAGCGACAGTGTTCGTCATGGTGGAAACCTTTGAAACGCTGCTGCGCACGTGGTCAGTACAGGGCCGAAGCGTGCGACCGGATCACCGGATGGTCGCCCATTCCGGATTCATCACCGCGGCGCGGAAGGTGGAGCCCGGGGTCCTTGATGTCTCGGCCGGGCAGGCTGTAAGTGAGACGGAGCCGTTTGAAGAGGGACCCGGTGTGATGGGAGAGAAGCGACCTCGATGAATCGGTTGGCCGGCAAGGTGGCGCTCGTGACCGGCGCGAGCGCGGGGATCGGCGAAGCGATTGCCAAGACGTTTGCCCGTGAAGGTGCGCGGGTGGTGATTACGGGCCGTCGCCAGGACGAACTGGATCGAGTCGTAGAAGAGATCGGCCGTCAGAACGGCCAGTCGATTGCAGTCGCGGGTTCCGTCACGGACGACCGGCACGCACATGCGGCGGTGAATCAGGCCATCCGGCAATTCGGCGCGCTCGACGTGCTGGTCAACAATGCGGGGGTTGGGGAGTTCGGTCGTCGACTCCATGAGCTTGAGGATGAGACGTGGGCTCGCGTGCTGGACGTCAATCTGACCGGCGTGTTTCGCATGACCCGCGCCGCGGTCGTCGAAATGTTGAAGCGGAGTCGCGGATCGATCGTGAATATTTCTTCGATCGCGAGCCTGGTCGGTATTCCCCTGTTGCCGGCCTATGCAGCATCCAAAGGTGCGCTCGATGCGCTGACCCGCTCGGTCGCCATCGACTATGCGAAGGACGGTATCCGATGCAACGTGGTCAACCCGGGCCTGATCGCGACGCCGATGGCCGCGCCGCTTATGGCCAATCCGGAGCAGCTGGACCCGATCCTGTCCCACTATCCGATCCGTCGGCCAGGGAAACCGGAAGAGGTCGCCGATATGGTGTTGTATCTGGCCTCCGATGAGGCCGCGTGGGTCACGGGAGGCACCTTCACCATCGATGGAGGGATGACGGTGTGGTGAGGGCGATAAGCGGCCCAGCCGGCCGCCTCCCCATCTCAACATAGTTCCGTCTTTTGCTCGATGGACATCAACGCCCACACTCAGTTTTGCGGCGTCATCGGAAATCCCGTCGAGCATTCGCTCTCGCCGGCCATCCACAATGCCGCCTTTCAGGCACTCGGCATCAACTGCGTCTATCTTGCATGGAAGGTCGACGCGATCGGGGAGGCGCTCCAAGGTCTCCGGGCACTCGGGAACTTTCGCGGTGCCAGTGTCACGATTCCGCATAAGGTCTCGGCGATCCCCTTCCTCGACCATGTGGAGGAGACGGCGGCGCGAATCGGCGCGATCAATACCATTGTGGCCGAGAACGGCTGGTTGACCGGATACAACACGGACGCCAGCGGCGCCCTGCGTGCGCTGCGGGAAGGTGGAGCAGAGCTTGCGGAACGACGGATCGTCATCCTGGGGTCAGGCGGTGCCGCGCGAGCCGTGGCCTTTGCGTTGGCTGCGGAGTCTCGCGCGGGCACACTGACGTTGCTGGGAATCGATCACCGAGAGCGAGCCGCGCTGGCCGCCGATATCCGATCCAAGACCGCGCTGGCCGTTGAGGATTTTCACCTCGACGAGGCGAGCCTCGCCCGGACGCTTCCTGAGGCGCATGTCTTGATTCACTGTACCCCCATCGGCATGTCTCCCCATGTCGCGGCCAGTTGTGTGCCTGCTCCGTTGCTCCATGCGCGTCTGGTCGTCATGGACATCGTCTATAACCCGCGGGAGACCCGGTTGCTCAGGGATGCGAGACAAGCGGGGTGCAGGACGATCGCAGGTCTGGACATGTTTCTCAATCAAGCCGTGATGCAGTTCGAACTCTGGACGAAGCGGTCGGCTCCAGTTGATGTCATGCGCGGGGTGTTGGAGTCGCGCTTCCCATGAATGTCGTGCTGATCGGGTATCGGGGTACCGGCAAGAGCACGGTCGGTCGAATTGTCGCCGCGCGTCTGGGTCGCTCCGTGGTCTCGACCGATGCGGAGATCGTTCGGATAGCCGGGCAGACCATTCCGGAGATCGTCGCCCAACAGGGGTGGGACTACTTTCGTGACCTTGAGTCTCAGGTTTGTCGGGAGTTGGCAGGGCGGGACGGACTGGTCATTGACGCGGGCGGTGGAGCCATCCTGCGAGCGCAGAACGTCGAGGCATTGAAGCGCACCGGCATCTTCTTCTGGCTCACGGCATCGGTTGACACCATCGCCCGTCGCATCGGTCGGGATACTCAGCGCCCCTCCCTCACGGGAACGAAATCCTTCGTCGAGGAAATCCAGGAAGTTCTTCGCGAGCG
>JBQTIO010000060.1:0-19614 GCA_052388075.1 Nitrospiraceae bacterium | reverse complement strand
ATGGCAACGGTATCCTGCGACGAATCTCCGGTACGAGGCCTCGACGGCTCAAGTGAGACGGGGTTGGGCTGCACCATCAATCCGATTTCTCGTGGCAACCGATGCATGTCAACTCGCGCCCGTGGGTTGTGATCGAAAACGCTGCCAGGTTGTTTGGAGTTTGAACTTTGCGAACCAACTCAGAGCGCCTCGCACGGTAGGAGCGAATACTATGATCTTCTTGGTTTCTTCGATCCTACTCGCCCATCGACGCTTATACTGGTAGTCGCCATGAGAAACGACAAAGTGGACACCAAGGTCCGGAAGAATCCGGAAGACCTCCAACAGCAGAAAACTCCCCGGCGACAAGCTGGCCATCTCGTCAACGTAGGCAATGGCAACTTGATAATATGTTCCAGATTCCACAAGCCCCAGCGTGTAGGCGGCATCGTGGCCATTGATTGTGAGGATCGAGAGATCCGCCATCCCTCGGGGAGCAAACTTCTGCAGGAGCAACCTGTAGATTGGGTGGTGCAGTCGTTCTTCCTCGACTCCGCGCGTATGCGCACGCCATCCCGCTTCTGCGATGGCAAACATGCGACGAGCATATTGCGAGACGGTATTTTGAGACGGGACCCCGTCCATTCGATCGACCCACCAGCTACCTGCACGATCCATTTTCTCCGCGTGACGGCGCGCTTGTTTTCGGAAGTTACTGCCTTTCGCTGTCGCATAGGCCAGGTAGCCGCCTCGCAGATCCGCCACCGCGTACCGGTGATCATCGGTCACTTCCCATCTCAGTCCCACGTGATCGGCTGCATGCTCGATAATCCCTAGTCGTGCCTCAGTTGCGGGTACGTTGCTTATGATCAGGACGTCCCAACCCTTCCGATCCAACAGTGAGCGAATGAGGGTCTCAAAAGTTTCAGAGCGATCGTCGCATAGAAGCATTTCTCCAGCGCAAAGGTTGTAGTTAGCCAAAGAAAGATCTCGGACCGGGATTCCGGCCAGGGTCGATCGGGATGAAATGAGCGGAGCAATTCCAACTAGCGACGACCCCGTCCAGATGGCTCCGACCAGAGGCTCGCCGAAGTCTGTGTACTTGGTCAACGCATATGCCTCATACCAGGAGGTCACATAATCAAAGGTCGCGTACACGGTTCGATCGTGGACTGCAGACTCCAATTTCTTCCAAGGATCCTGGAGCCTCTCGATGGCGTCCAAGCCGTGAAACCAGTCGACATGGAGGTTTTCGCGGGAAGCATCGATTTGCTCTCTTACTCCGGGACTCATAGCAAATGTCGGCCGTCGTAAATCTCGTCGGCAATCCGACTCATCGTGTCCGAGGAGACATCCTGATGACAGGGCAGCTCGACGATGCTCCGGCGCAGATGGTCGACTTCTGGGAAAAGGCCCTCAGGAAGGATCCGATGGCTCCTTGACCAGAAATTCACAGCCTCGATCCCTCGGGAGGAGAGAAATTCCAAGATCGGCTGCTTATCACGGACCTGAAGGGGGTAGAAGAGGGGACACACTCCATCAGGCAAGCGGTCGAATACCGGCCTCGTGAACTTTCGAAGTCGATCCAGCAATAGGGTGAAGTTGCGGCGCCGCCGTTCGACAATCTCAGAGTATCGCTGGTTCCGAAGCAGCAGATGGACGACGGAACTCATCGCTAAATTGGCGTCTGTGAGGTCGAAATCCTGGGAGCCCACGTCTACCCGTTCGGTTGTGGTGCGCGTCATAAGCGTTCGTGCAACGCTCGTAGCTGTCCGCAGAAACGACGCCGCGAGACGATGTCCGTGAGACTCAAACTGCGTCACGAGAGAGGCGGACATGTATGACAAAGAGGTCTGCAAAGAAGGGGCAACCTTGGGAACATTTGAAGCCTTGCCCTTGAGCAGGACCAGAGCTCCTCCGTTGGGTACTGGTAGAGTCTTGTAAAAGCAGAACGCCGCCGCGTCACCGAAAGTCCCAAGGGGTTGGTCGTCGAGCCGAGAGAGCAACGCAAGCGCGCAATCTTCGATCAAGAGCAGCTTACGTTCTCGACAAATCTCGACGATTTCCCGAACCGGGCCTGGAAAACCGAGATAGTGGATCAGATAAACCGCGCGGGTGTCTGGTCCGATTCGAGCGACAATCTCCTTGGAGTCGACGCGCATCCTTCCATCCACCGGGAAGAAAGACGGTCGCACACCCGCGGCCAGTAAGGCATCCAGTTCTACACCGTGGAAGTAGGCGGGAAAGAGTACCTCCTTGCCATCGAGGTTCCACAGTCGAGCAAGGTCATAAATGCCATTTCTGGCAAAGTAATGGTAGGTGACTCCTGAGTGATCAAAGGGGAAGCAGCGTTCAACCGCGTTCAACCGCGGGAGCAGCATTGCGGCAGAGAGCGCTGGCAACGCTCTTACAATATTTCGTGAATCAATGGACGATTGCGTCCCAGCACTGGGTATGGATGTTTGATGCCTCACTGAGCCTGACCTAGTAATCGTTTCACCGCTGACTTCACCCCGAACTTTGCGGTGTAAAGGACATGCCCGAAACAGTTATCGTTGAATACGTAGGAAGAATGAAGCATGCGCGCCAGCGGCGTCCAGCAAGCCTTCCATTCCATCTGTCCTCCGAGGAAGTCAAACTCGATAACACCACGCTCCGCGCAGTCGCGGGCGACAGCGTTGACCATCAAGTGCCCCGGTGCCAAGGCCGAGTATTGCTCGTCAAAGGCGAGTTTCGGGACGAAATATCGGTTCCCATAGGTAAGACCGAAATGGCCAGCGATGGGTCGCCCGGAGACCTCAAGAATGTACAGGGAGAAATAGCCTCGCTCGGAAGCGGCCGTCGCCACCTCGTCATAAAAGCAACGGATGGCCGGATCGCACATGATCGCGGTCCCCTCCCCACCCTTCCAGCCGGATGCCTCCAATTCGTAGAAGCGCTGAAGGTGGACAGAATTAGCCTGGTCCAGGCGTAGCAGGCGAACCTCTCCTTGAGTTTCCAGTTTTCGAGCCCTTCGACGGATCTCGCGGCGAAAGTCACCCTTGAGCCGTGAGAGCCACGAATCCCAATCTCCCGTGAATCCCTCTAACGAGAAGTACGGTGAGGCGAAAGATTCAATCAGAGCCGTACGATAGCGCTGATCCCGCGCCAGCGCGACCAGTTGCGCGAGCATTCCGTCCGCCGAGACATAGTCGAGAGTGAGGATATCCCACTCACGATGCTTCTTGAAGGAGTCCCAGATGGCACGAAGAGCCGCCTGCCCCTCCGGGCCTCGGTGAACCACGAGATCGAACCGACAAGAGTGCACATTGGTGGGACTCACCAGAACCCTTACCGGCAAACCGAACATCATCTGCCGGAGTTCCAGCAAGGGCAACAGTGCAACCAAACGGCCTGCTGCGCGCGCGGTGATCAGTAGAAGCGGGGTGTGTGCGGCAAACGCGCGCACGTAAGCGCGGATCCACTCTGGGTGAAAGAATGGTTGATCGTCGAAGCCTTGGGAACAAAGCTCCCGCCACTCGTCGGCCAGACGATCCACCAACTCGATTCCGCCCCGATCCCAACTCACCACAGTCGACTCAGTCCAACTCGGGAGACTCCTCGGCTTGTCCGGGCTCGTGAGCGGCGGGAGGTCTGAGGCGTATGGCACTGTAGTCATTAGGCGCGCATTCCAAAGTCAACACGAGAGACAGCTTCTTTCGCTGCGTTACGCTCGCTCGCGGGTCGTACACATGCCATTTTCACGACAATTCTACGCTTTTGATTCTTGGTAGTTCTTAGCACTGATGCGTGGCCCGGGGGGTCGCTCGGACGTGCTGGCGAAGATGCACAGGAGCCAGGGTCGTATCGCGACGAGGGGATTATCCTCGATCAGGGAGTGAAGCGAGCGACGGAAGCGGAGTTGACGTGAGAGGCCTTCAAGGAGGCGGGACAGCCCAGGGTTCTCCTGCGTCCGGCTGGCCAGATCGACCACCTCTTTCAAGTACAGCTCCCGATCTTGCTCGAGTGCAGCGACGAGCTCACGTCGCGAGCGCGGCGGAAAGGTTGTCGCCTGAGGAAGGAGGCCGAGCAAGTCCAGGGTCAGCATCGTTCGGGCGCACTTCCCGCAGCGACCACAGTTGTGCGAGCCGCCGAGATTTTCTACGCACACACGGAGGCTCCTGAGTGCAAGAGGGTCCCATCTCGCGATGCAGGCTAATTTGTCTGTACGTGTTTTCTCGGCCCCATCATGAATAACTTCGACCAGCTCGGTGGACCAGAGGGGGTCAAGCAGCGGATGCGACCCCAACGGTTTCAGCTGGGCGTAGGAGTATGTGGAGGGCACGAAGACGTATCGTAGGCCGCCCGACAGGGAGAGCCCGGTAGCAGCCAGGACCGCTCCCTGGTAAAGCGCTGCGTAGTTCACGTGGTCGAAGTGTTGGCGGATGTTCGTCTCACCGATGATCAGAGGCAACCCGATCCTTTTCGCGACTGCCTGTAGATGCTGCCCCGCCTCCTCGGCACGCTTGGGTAACTCGACCCTGGTGCCGATCTTCTTGATGAAAAGCAGATGCGAGACCCTCGGGGTCCCCGAGGACCATCCGCCCAGAGACTTGAGCGCCGTGTAGAAGGAATCGACTCCTCCCGAGAACATGGCGCCGACCCCAGTTCCGAGCCTCGCCGGATCGTCCAAGCGCTCATGAGCGATCACATTGACACTTCGAAGCTCAGGATACCAGTTGCGCAAGATCTCCTGTACCCGCGGCAGGTTCCCCAGGAGACGCGGAGAGACGGGAGGGATAACATCGAGGTCTTCTCCAGTCGTCAGGCACGGGACGAACAGAGCCGCCACGAACGGATCGGCCGAGTCGACCACAAAGTCGGCGTACTCCGCCGGGTATTCGAAGACAAGCTCAGCATTCCGTGCAGACCTCTCTTCCTCAATGACGCCGACGAGCCGTACGGTTCGCGACCGTCGTTCGATTCGGGTTTCGAGCAGTTTCATTCGAACCCTCCCTAGCCCGGCGTCACACAACGCATGTCTCTAGCCGAGACAATGAAATATGAAATCCTCTTGTTAATTTATAGAGTCTTATCAACACCTCTGCTATCCCTCGATGGAGGCACCTCTTCATCGAAAGAGGCATAAGTGTGACGTTGGCCCCAGCAAGAATGATCGTCCTAGCCAAGAGGATCAATCCGACGGTGCACAGCTATAAGTCCCCAGAACGGCGACCGTTCTTCGCTGCTGGTGAAGGATGACGGAATTGATCAGTCAAACTGGGGATCTGTACGCCCGATGGCCGGCGCCACGCGGAACTTGAGAAGGCGGGAAATGGTGGCACGCGGCCCGCGAGCGAATAGGAACACTCGACTAACGTTAGGAAAGCCCGTGGCCCACCGTCGTTTATAATCGTGAGCGCCGTGGGAGATCACCATGGATATACCGCGGGAGGGAAGAGTCCGCAAAACCACTTGCATCAAAAAAAGGCCGGGAGAAAGGGGGGCGAAATCATCGCGATAAGAGACAGAGATGTCATAGTAGACCCCTCGCTCAGCGATGGCTATGAGATAGGCAGCGTCAACTCCTCCGATTGTAAGGATGGACACATCTGCCATGCTCCGACGTCCGAAACGCGTGGTGAGATCTCGATAGAAGGCTCGATGGTGTTCCGCCATTCGACCCTCATGCTTAGCCTTCCAGCTCATATCATATAGCGCGAACATCCGCTCGACACATGCGGCCATGCGGCCAGGGTCAGCGCCGAATCGAGCGCCGTCCAGCGCGATACCACCCGCCTCCTGGATCCGGGTGCTTCGCCGCTTAAGCTCACGCCGGACGTTCCCCTTTAACGACGAGTTCAATACGCGGAGATAGGCTTCGTATCCCTCACGAAGCTCGACCGTAGCGTAGCAATGCTCACTCCGCTCCAGCGAGAGTCGTCCTACTTTCGCCCCTTCCTCGATCGCATGGAGCTTGGGTGAGCCAGCCTCCATATTATTGAGTGCGATGACGTCGTAGCCGACCGTCTGGGTAAGGGAGCGGAGGAAAGCGGATACAACGTCTGGCCGGTTATCGTGCACGAGAAACTCGCCGGCTTCAGCGGAGTAGCCCGCAAAGTCGATGCGCCTCACTGGCACGCGTCCCAGAACGCTCCATCGGCGAACCAGGGGAGCGATCCCGATCAGCTCGGATCCCTCCCAAGCCGCACCTAATAGGGGTTTACCCTGAATGCCATGGCTGTAGTAATGACGATACCAAGGGATCATGTGATCGAAACTGACCAGAACCGTGCGGTCAACCACAGACGACTCGAGGGCGCGCCACGGCTCCTCAAGCGCTTCGATCTCCTGGATGCGTGAGTGCCAATCGATCCGGATAGTCATATCGAGTTTCGGAGGAATGCCCGAAGAAGGAAGGAGAAAATCACCGCGAAGGGAAGAGAAGTCTTGTCGCCCGCTGTCAAAAATACGGCTTCTTGACCAACCTCACAAATCTTCAACTGGGCAACCCGTCCAATCAGATATCAACGCATCGAGGGGTCTTTGCTTCGAAAACAAACCAGCTTCCTGCAGGTCTGGCCGCCTCGTTCGACGATGACAACGAGGTGCCACTTCATCGCGGGTTGCGGATGAGCTCCCCTCGGTAGTTCATTCGCAGCCAATTTTCCACCGCCACGTGTCCGGTTTAATGGGCTCAACTCCAGGAGGGAATAACCTACATCCCTACAATGGCATGGAAATCAACATGATCGTACAAATTCACGAATCGAAAACGATATAAATGCATGTATTTTCAATAGTTTATAATATAAACATGCTCTGGTACATTACATGTTCAATTGAGCAATTGATTTGGTATGTTCGATTGGGCATTGGAATCAAAGCGTTTGTAACACGTTGATATTTCAGGTCTACAGGAGAGCCTTCCATGATTGGCACTCAACTTGCTGAACTTTCATGCAACAGTAGTTGGTTAGGTTCATGGTATTGGCCACTGAAGCGGTACTGGTTATATGACCTCCAACGAGATGGATCCTCGACCCGGACGCTGGATAGTACACGATGGCTGCGTTTGTGGGATAGACAATTCTTTTGCTGTTCAGCAGTGATGATTGAGGAGGACCGCATGCGACTATCAGATTCTATTCTCATCTGTGCTCTGCTCTTTTCATTGGCTCAGACATCATCTAAGGGAAGTGCGTTTGTACATGGCGCATAATCCAAGAAGCAACCATTACGCTCAATGATGAAAGGCCTGAGAAAGCGCCGTCACGGTCCAGAGGGAGCCAACCATGAATCCGTACGTGCGCGCCAGAGGCACCAGGCCTTATGGTCAACTGAGTAGATGAAGGAGGCTGCTATGCGATTGATGTGGTTGGTTCTGCTAGGGCTCTTCTGGGCTGTACCGGCTCAGGCCGTGGATACCTACGTCTCGACGACCGGCAATAATGCCAACGCTTGTGGGGCTGGGATCGGCTCGCCCAAAGCGACGATTCAAAATGCCGTGACGAACTGCGGAGGGACCGGCAACCGCGTCATCGTGCGCAACGGGACCTATGCGCAAAGCGTAGAAATTACGACGGGCGGAACACCGGCCAGTCCGTTCATCCTCATGGCGGAAAATCCTCGCGGGGCGGTCCTCGATGGTCCCGTTGTGGGCCAAGGGGAAATGCAGTGGGGCATTGAAATCGTGGTGTGCAATGTGGTGGTGGATGGGTTTGAGGTCAAAGAATTTGGTGGGCTCGGCGGGCAAGCGGCTGGGATCGGCACACGGAGCTGCGCGAGTGATAGCAGTGTGACTGAGGTTCGCAACAATTGGATTCATCACATTTCCGGCGTCGATAACCCCGCGGGCTTCAAATACCTTGGGGATTATCGGGGCACCCTCACCATCCACAACAATGAAATGAACAATAGCACGGGTGGGGCGGCCACAGAAAATAATGCGGGCGTCATGTTCTTTGGCGAGCAGATTGCTGGGGGGACGCACAACCTCACCGTGCGGAATAATCTCATCTACAACATGGGGTCGGGGTTTGCGGGGAAACACGCTGCTTTGGTCGGCACGACCAACATTGTGGTCGAGAAAAATATCATGCACGATGTCAACACCCAAGCGCAAGTCGCCAGTTGTTTCTACTCGGAACAGCGCGGCACGATCTTTCGTATGAACATTTGCTATAACCATCGCAACCTTGAAGGGGGTGGCATCGGGATTTGGCCGGTTGCGTTTAGTGATGGCGACAACAGCCAAATCATCAATAACTGCTTCTACAACGTCGATCGTGGAATCAGAGCGGGTGATGGGGCGGGAATTAACCTCACGATCCGCGACAATATATTCTCCGTAGCGACCACGGGCCAGCAAGCTGGCGTCACGTTGAGCGGCACGCTGGCCTCGCACAATCCGACGATGGATTTCAACAATTACGCGGATGGTGCGGTGAGCCGTACCCTCGTCCAGAATTACCCTGGGGCGAGCACGACCAGCACCTTCACCCAACTCCAAGGATTAGGGAAGGAGGCAAACGGTCGATCCGGCTCGCCAGGATGGGTCAATCCGCCCACCGATTTTCACCTGACAGCAGGCTCCGCAAATCGCAACGCAGGAACAGGCGGCAATGACATCGGCTGCTACCCAACTCGTACCGAAGTGATCGGGCCCACAGGCGTGAGCGGGGGTGGTGGCAGTGGGGACACAGTTCCTCCGGCTGCTCCCGCGAATTTACGCATTACCTAAGAAGAAAATCTGTCTATTTGGACTTCACCGCTGACTTATTTGAGCGCGCATAAAGCGAAGCTAACCAGACAAGAAAATGAACCTGCAATCGTAAGCTCCCCCGCCAGAAAGTTCTCCTTATGACCTGTCTCGGTTTACGGGGAGCTTACGGGTGGTCTCAACTATGAGGGGAGCAGGATAGGCTTGCCTTCCTGTGATACCCGCCTCTCTCTACATTTCCGTTTGAACTATTTTACTTCTAAATTGATCAGAGGAAGGATTCTGCCACCAATTTCTTCGGCCATTCGCTTGTTTGCAACTGGAGTAAGATGACAGTAGTCTGTGTAAGCATCATCATTTAGCCCTTCGAACGGATCTGTCATATCCAAAAATATTGAACCGGTGTTAGATGTTGACCGCTTTAGAATACCGACCACTATCGGCTTCGCCTTATTTTTAAACTCTACGAAGTTTTCTTGCCAGTGCTCATTCATCTCGTCGAAGATCAGCCGCTCTCTTTCAGTGAATACTTTGGATTGCGCAAACACAATCTCCGGTTGCAAGACAAACACGGGCACAACTTTTTCATGACGGAGAATGAGCGTGTTACGCTCAACCATCTTGGCGAAGTTTGATTGAGCATTGATGGCGAGATTATCCAATGCCGTATTAACGTCAATCCGTTGCCTCGTCTGATTGAGCTTTTTTATCACTAACCATATTGGCCTCAGCGATTTCGCCGTCAGATGCACGAAATGGCTTTTGCGAAATAGCCACCAACCTGTATACCCGACCCATGCCTCTGGTGTGGGGTCTCCCATATAGGAATGAGCACGTTCCTGGTAAGCATAATTGGTAAATTGATCAAACGCTTTCTGATAAGGGAAGTAGTCATTAAAACCATCGACGAACACAACCATGTCTGGGCTGTACTTAAGGATCGTCTGATTAATATATATAAGGTGATGATGGCTATAATGACTGGTTATAGCCGCATTGATAACTTCGACGGATTTGTGAAGGACGCGGGAACGCAAATACTGTTCAAGATAGTAATCGATTGTTTGATCATTGCGAATTACCGAATACTTCTCTTGTCCGTATTTTGACAAAGACCCAAGGCCGTATGCTGTTGATCCCCCCATTACAAATATCCTATACGTATTTGAATCCTTTTCCTTTAGAACATCGCTGTCTCTTCGAAACCCTTGGGCATTATGACGTATTCCCTTTTCGTTATAATATCCGGGTGTCGGTCGTATAACTTTGTAGTCGTCAAATTCGTATGAAATAAGGTGTATGCCGTCATAGCCTTCGATTAGACGGAGGTACCAGTACGAAGCAACCTCCAAGACGCCAATAGAGAAAACAAAGAAGATAAGATAGCCTATGATCCGCACCCTCATGGGCGACCTCTGAGTGGCTGTACTGTCCGACCTAATTTTAGACAGGTCCTTGATTGTTGGCGATAAACCATTGTGCAAAGAACTCGCCGGGGCACTGCATGCCGATACAGGAAACTAAGAACCTCTGACGCTGTCTGATCCTCCCCCGAAATAGTGGACACCTCGAAAAGGGTGGGGCATGCTCACCCAGGAGGTGGTCACTATTTCGGGGGAGGATCAGTCATACCAGGAGGTGTTGCGTAGAGCTGACTCGAACCTAGTATTAGCAGGCCTCTATTAACTAAACTGTTTTCTTACAACTATGCAGGAAGTCAAGATCGCTAGATCGTCCTCTGAAAATTGGTTAAAGAATGGATTAATTCTGATTGACTTCAGATCAGTCATGGCCTTTTCATCTGGAGAAGACTCGTCGTAGACCACCCTAAAGCCAGCATCTTCAATCATTTTCTTGTACTCGGAATGCCTGAGTCTATTCTGATAGTCGAGGGGGTTCATTGCTGACATGAGACCAAAAGTCGTTTGGCTGTATTTCAGGAAATTGAGCCTAGGGATACTTTTGTCGTTATGTTCCCAATGATCCGAATTATCAATTATGTGACACATGGCCCCATCCTTCCGCAACAATCTGTTGAACTCACCAAATAAACTTCTAACGATCCGTGGAGGAATGTGCTCAAGTACGGCTCTAGATGTAACGACATCAATTGATTGATCTGGGATATTGGTTTCTAATAAATCATACGGGGCTAAATAGTTACAGTTAATCTCGCGCAGAGCCGACTTTAGTGGAAGATTCGAGAGTATGACGAGTTTGTTTTCCACGGTCTCTTTTTGTATTTTGAGCTTCTCAGAAATTTCCTGGCTGTGTCCAATTAGCTGTCTGCATGTCGCTTGGAAGGTATGATCATCCATCAACCGCTGCCTATCAACTAGCGTCAAAGATTTGCAACCAGCCAAATAAAAAACCACTGGAATGATGGGAGACCATCCGGTTCCGAGCTCTAAGTAATCCTTGCTTGATGGATCACACCCCGAAGTTTTGAGCATTCGGACTTGTTGGAGACCCTGTTTGAGAGTGCGGACATCTATTTCAAGCTGATGAGGGGAAATGCGACGTTTTATTGTTCTTGCTCTTTCCTGAACAGGTATTGGGAGGACCCCGATTATTGAATTCTTCAATAATTTAAGCTGCCATTTCATCTTCGCACCTCTGTTGTAATAGCGAAATTAAAATCTTAGTTTTGGTTTGGTATGTGAGCACTGACGTTGGTCCCGTTCCAAGGCAGTTCTTAATAAGAGCAGAGTGCATCTTCGACGGTCTGTATTGCATTGGGTTGCCTAACACGCTCGTGCGTGGTCTGGTGCCCGAGATGGTTGTGCGCGCGGTGTTGACTATGGTCCACCCCAGGCAAATATTAGTTGCTCTCCCGAGAATCTCGCCGCTTCATGGTGTCAGCCATTATGCGAAACTCACCCCCCAGTTATCATGTGAAATTCCCCCCTCCCCTTGACAGAGGAGGGCCGTGTGATGGAAGCGCGTCTGGCCGATCAGATAGGCTCCCCGCTGAGTGCAATGAACTCGGCGGAGGAGACGATGCTGCAAGAGGACAGGCCCCGCCGTCGGCAGCTTGACCCATTTACGGCGTTTCTGGAACGCCGGGGCACAGAAGTGGGCTGGAACGGGATGGTCCTGCATCGCGAGTTGCGGGCCTTGGGATTTCAGGGCGGGTATTTGCAGGTGCAGCGGTACCTCCAGCCCCTGCGGGCGCAGCAGCACTGGGCGACGCTCGCCACGATCCGGTTTGAAACCCATCCGGGCGAGCAAGCGCAGGTGGATTTCGGGCAGACCCGGGTGTGGATCGGGGAGCAGGGGGAGGAGGTCCATCTGTTCGTCTTCACGCTCCGGGTACTCACGGCGCGTGTGGACGTACGCCTACCCGCACGAGCGGCTCAGTGCCCTCATCGATGGGCACGAGCGGGCGTTTCGCCACTTCGCGGGCGTCCCGCTGGAGTGCCTCTACGATAATCCGCGGACCCTGGTGCTCGGACGACGGGAGGGCCACGTGGTCTGTCACCCGGTGTTCGAGGACTTCGCCCGCTACTATGGGGTCACGCCCCGCGCCTGCCAGCCGTATCGGGCCCGGACCAAAGGCAAAGTGGAGAGTGGCGTGAAGTATGTGAAGCGCAACGCGTTGGCGGGCCGCCGGTTTGGGTCCTGGGAGGCCCTGAATGCCTGGCTGGAGGAGTGGGCGGTCACGATCGCCGATCTGCGGATTCACGGGACCACCCACGAGCGCCCACGCGACCGGTTTTGCCCGCGAGCAGTTGACGCCGTTGGGCGCCCGGCCGCCGTATCGCTATGAACGCGTGCGGGTACGCCGCGTCCCGGCCGATGCGCTGGTCGCCCTTGCGGCAGCCCGGTATTCGGTGCCCGTGCAGTATGTCGGGATGACCGTCAGCGTCCATGAGACGAGCAGCCAGTATGAAATCTTCCACGGCGACACCTGCATTGCCCGGCATGCCAAAGCGGCGCGCCATGCCGTGGTCATGGATCCCGCCCACTATACAGGACTGCTGCGGCCTGGGGGCCGCCCGGCCCCCGTGGCGCCACCCCAGTGGGATCCGGTCTATCGCCACCTCGGGGAGGTGCCGGTGCGGGACTTGGCCCTCTACGCGGCGCTCGCCGAGACAGGAGGTGGCGCGTGAGCACCCCCCATCTGGACCGACTGCAAGCCCACTGCCACCGGTTGCGCCTCTATCCGGTCGAGGCCGAACTACCGACCTTGCTCGAGCAGGCCGCCAAGCAGGAGACCTCCTATGCCGAGTTTCTCGATGAGGTGCTGGCCCGCGAAGTGCGCGCCAAGAGCGAGAAGCACTTGGCGATGCGCCTGGCCATGGCCCGATTCCCATTCCACAAAACACTCGAGGCGTTCGACTTCAAGTTTCAGCCCTCGATTGATGCCAAGGTGCTCCGCGAGCTCGCCATGGGGCGCTATCTCCAGAACGGGGACAATGTGCTGCTGTTGGGCCCACCAGGGGTGGGCAAAACGCATTTGGCCGTGGCGCTCGGGATCAAGGCGTGTGAGCAGGGGTGCCGCACCCTCTTCACCACGGCGATGGGCCTGATCGCCACGCTGGGCAAAGCCTTGGCCGAGAACCGCTTGGAGGACCGCCTCAAACTCTTGGCCCAACCCCAACTCTTGATCATCGATGAGATCGGCTACATCCCGATTGATCGCCAAGGCGCGAATCGGTTTTTCCAGCTCGTCTCCCAGCGCTATGAGAAGGGGGCCATCATCGTCACGAGCAATCAGAGTCTGGGCGCCTGGGGCGAGGTGTTTGGCGATCCGGTGATCGCGACCGCGATTCTGGACCGGCTGCTGCATCATTCGATCACGATCACGATCAAGGGCGAGAGCTACCGGCTGCGCGAAAAGCTCAAGGCGGGCCTGCTCAAGCCGAAAACCAGCGTCGCAACTGGGGCGCCATCAGAAAACATCGCATCAGGAGGCCCGTAGAGCCACGATCGTGAGTCGGCGCGACCCAGAGGTCGGACCGAAAATGGTTAGTCAACCCGGGGAGGGGTGAATTTCAGATGAGAACAAAGGGGTGCATTTCGGATGATCCTTGACACATGGATTCGCTCCTTTCATCGAAGACCACCGAAGCCGCCATCCTACACACGTTGTGACCCGTGCTGGCAGTGCCGCTGCTAAAAATATCGTCGGCACGCCCAAACGGCAGTGTATGAATCATCGGCGGTGTCCGACGCATACTGAGACGAGAGCCGATATCTTCGACTATATCGAACGCTGCCCCCATCCCCTGCAACGGCGGCGACCAGCGCTCCCGCAACAGGCAGGCAAACTCATCAGTGAACTGGGTACGAACATCGGGCAAAAACCAAAAGAGACTTCAAGACTGTCGGGTGGCAACGACCAGCATACTCGGAGTAATGATCAGATTCTTTCGAAGGCCCTTGGAAACGGTTTTGGCGATATAGTAGTAGACAACATGTCGAAAATCTTTGGTGTCCCCTAACAGAGGAGATGGCATAACCTCCACTCGCCTAAAACCCATCTCTTGGAGTCGCCTCATGAGGTACTTATGAGAAAACACATACAAGTGTTCAGGATTGAAAAACCGAATCCTGTCCTGCATCTCCACGCTTTCACGTGAAGCAAAGAACTTCTTTATGACGCATCCAAACTTGATTAAGACGGATAAGTTAGGAACTCGAATGATAATTATGCCACTTTCTGCAACGATGCGAGACACTAGTGCCCATAGTCTATTGAGTTCGGGTTCATAATAAATTACGTCGCTCATGATTAGGACGTCAAAGCACCGAGATATTTGTTCAAGGCTTTCGACGTCGCCACATACGGTCTCAAGACCATATTGATCTTGCGAGTACACACATGCTTCGCGAGAAAGATCGTTCAAAACGAGATTGAGGTCCGGTCGACGCTGCCTCAGAATTCCCAATAGGTGTCCTTTCGCTCCACCAATATCGAGTACGCTCGCGCCTGGAGGCGCAGTCTTTTCGATTAGAGAGGCAATTTTCTCAAAAATGCGTCGTCTTCTTCGGGAAAAGTATTCCTCGTCCTTGTAAACCTGTTCAAAATGTCCTCGAATGATTTGCGGATCAATTCTTGTATCCGAAAACACAAGCCCACAATACGAACATAATCTAAGCTCATGAAGCGTAGAGTAGTAGACATATTGCCCCAGATGACTGAATCGGTACTCACCACAATCTGGGCAATTTTCTAATTGTTCTGCAGCAACTCTCTTGAAATTGTGCTCCACCGCATACTCAATCCACCGTTCAGGACTCCTGAACCCTTTGTTTGCTCTTAGAAGCTCGAGCATGTTAACGGGGTCGTTTTCCATAGATACAAGGCCTGGTTTTGAGAACGGATTCGCCCATCATCTTGGCCACTTCTCCCACCGCAGATCGTTCATGATTCCCTGATCGGCAACGTAGCTGCTTGCAATGCCTAGTGTCGTCTCTCCCGGAAACGACAGCAGCTGGAAACTCGAGTCCGATGGCATCTTCGGCGGTCCTCAATGAAAGGAGCGAACCCATGAAGCAGTCAATATTTTCGGAAGAGTAGATTGTCTATGCTCTCCATCAAGCCGAAGGCGGCATCCCCCATCAGCGGCCTCTGTCGCCAACTTGGGATCGCGGAGCAAACCTTCTACACCTGGAAAAAGAAGCACAGGCACCTGGGCGTGAGCAAACTCCGGCGGCTCCGGCAAGTTCCTGCATGATACGCTGGCCGACAGACGGCCGTTTCGGATTCTGACCATCGTGGATCACTGGAGTCGCTCGGCCCTATCGGGGGGCCTCGCTCCATTACGGTCGATCATGGCACCGAAGTCCAATCACGGGCTCTAGAGGACTGGGCGTACCGCCGCAGAGTACCGCTCGACTTCATTCGACCGGGGAAACCAGTGGAAAATGCCTTTATTGAATCGTTTCACGGATGCCTGCGCGATGAGCGTTTGAACATCCCTCAGTTTCGCCTCGCTGGCCGACGCCCAAGCAACCGTTCAAGCCTGGCGGGTAGACTACAATACGCGCCGCCCGCACAGCTCACTGGGGCACCTGCCCCCAACCGAGTTTGGCAGGCAACGTCAGGTGGAACTGACCGCGCAGAAGTCCTCTGCTCTAGTTAAGAGTTGTCTAAGAAGGGAACCAACGTCATCGGTTACGCTAGCAGTTCTCTACTCTCTCTACCCTCTCTGTTTTGGGCAAACAATGGCGGATAGGAGAAACTAATTGGTTAACGGCGAAGTAATTGGCGTTTTTGTTACCAGCCCTCTACGCACCAGATCTTCTGCCACGATCGATGCAGCGAGACGATGACCAGCTTCGTTCCAATGTTCATCAACTCCCAAGACAAGGTCACGCTGCCCATTCTTCATCGACTGTCTAAAACCAGGTAACAGATCGATGATTTCGGTACCCGTGCGGTCTCCCCATTCGCTCATAACTTGCTGGGGTTGCTCCAAACGAATCTCCGCCAAATCAAGACCCTGCGACTTGGCAAAGTTGGCAAGACGTTCACCTGACACCTGCATCCACAGCGGTAACAAGCAGATGACCATCTTCGCTCCAGACGCCTCGGCCACAGTCTTCGTCTTCGCTAAGAGCTGGTGTGTCATGTCCCAACCCACCTGAATGTCATAGGATGGTTCCGTCATGAGAAGGTTAGTCACATGAGCATCTAATCGAATTCCGGCATCTCTTGCTTTGCGGACGTTCTGATAGCGCTTCGCCAGCTGTGTCAAATGCGAGTTTTGCCCAAGCGCGATCTTGGCCTTCAGTATCACAAAATCAGTAAGTGAGATTTCTTGTCTCGGTTTTTCGTAAAGCTGGCCATCTAACATATAGTGGAACTTCTCGGAGAGATTGTCGCTCACATCATTGTGCAGAGTCATGGCGATAAGGACAAGATCGGGCTTCAACTTTACTCCGTATCTCATCAAGTAGGTTAGTTGGTCATCGGTCCCCCAACCGCTTACACCCGCGCTTATCACTTCAACCGGAAAGGTTAACCTTTCCCCGAGAAATCCTTCCAGTAGATGAGGAAACGATTCCTCAAAGCTGACCTGCAAGGCTTCCATGAAAGAATCTCCTAACAGAAGGATCCGGAAGACCCCAGCCGGTTTTTCGATCAGATGTTCGCGATCCCTCATTCCCAGAGAATTAGTCCGTACCTCTTGGTAAAACTGAGGCGGATACTTCGCGGCGTTCGGCTCGAGTATTGAGACTCCGTCTCTCGTGATAGACCACAAGTTCATGCTTTGAGGATAGAAGATCCGAAGACCTAACTCGCAGGCAAGAATTGCAATAATGAAAGAAGCCAGAGCCAGCAGAATGTTGAAGAAGTACTTCCTTGAACTTGCGGAGCCAACCATCCTGACCAACGCGCTTTCCGACCTACTTTGCCCTAATCTTGAGATCCCGTCGATCTTCATGGAGAAATCGCCTTGTCATGCCACCGGCTCAGGCAAATCTCCCTGAGAGCCACCATCATCGCCGTTAGGATCCAAAAGTAGGACATGTAAAGAGTTGAAATGAACGCACTGGTAACCAGGCAACCGAGCAGACTTCCTATCAGAGCGTTTCGGAAGCAATACGCTCGATCCAGATCCGCCATGTATGAATTCCTCTGTCCCTCAGGAATGGTCACAATACCGGACTGTAAACGCTCGCGAGCTTGCTTAACCACCTGTTCGATAAGCTTCGCGTCTTTGTAGTTCTGATATAGAATCACCAGAAAAACGATAATTCCCGCGAGCCCCAACTCCGCAATCAACTGAATATTCAGCGAGTGAGCGTGCACTGCCCCCAGCCCACGACCAAACTTTTCAAACTGATAGTCGAACTGGAATTCGGTCAAGCGCCAGGGGAAGTTTCCCGGTCCCACACCGGTGATCGGATGATGCTGGAACATCCGGACGCCAACTTTCCACATCTCTATCCTGGCATCCGCAGTAGCCTCTTCAGTATCTGTGATGGTCGCCATTTCACCCCAGTACTTCTCAGAAGCGAGGAGCGAGACCGCGATCACTAATCCAATGCCCATCGCCCACCCTACCCACTTCTTGGCAGAACGCTTAAGGCTGTATGCCAGAACCACGCAAAGGCCCAAAAACGCTCCCCGGGACATGCCTACCACTATGGCTTGGAGATAGACGAGGCAGAATAATCCCAGAAGAGTCTTCCGGACTGCGCTGCCCTTGAAAGCAACGGAAAAATACGCGAATGGCAAAACCATCGTCATCATGGCACCGACAAAATTTTCGTCGTGCCCGTCAGTGCCGGCCGGCCCAAAACCTTCATGAAAAATCGCCCACGTTCCTACGTAAAGGAACACGACCATCCATGTATTGATGAGGAGAGCAAGCTTACGAAGGGAATCAGTAAAATGGATCAGCGGTATTGCGATGCACAGGAAGAGAGCAGCCATCCCGTAAGTCGTCCAGAACGCGTGATAGTTGTTGGCAGCAAAGGGTACCTCAATCGCCATCACTCCCAGCAAAATGAGAAAACACCTAATTTGCACGTTCCATTTCTTGACGGGCAGGGAGAGCCAGAACAAGAACAGTAAGAGCGAGACAATCATGGGGATGTGCAGCGTATTGGAAGGACGCCCATACTCGAATGCCATGAATAGGACCAGTAACAGGACCGGAACGCCCAGGCCATTTCGAGAAACCTCTCGAAGAGAGGATTCACTGTACCCATCACTGCTGAGTTCTATTACACGAGAGAGCGACATGCCGATTCCACTGTAATGTTTATTGCATACGACTTGACGACTGTCTTATGACAATCCCCGACGCTTTCAATTTTGGCGACCGAGCGACCGGTGCCAACAAATCAAGTTGATTAGACTCCAGAGTTTGTTCTCATGATTAGCTTGTCCGGCCAGATGTTCCTTCATGATTCGTTCGATCTCGGGATATTCCAGATAGCCGATGCGCCTTACTTCCTCTTCTGAGAGGATCTCTCGCATCAAAGGCGCAAGGTCGGTTCGGAACCAAAGCGCGAGGGGAACCGAAAAGCCGAGTTTCTTCCGTTTGAGAATTGTTTCAGGGATCAGACCTCGGAACGCATTCTTCAAGAGAAGCTTCTTCCCTTGATTGGAAATTTTCTGGCCTGTCGGTACCTGCGCCATGAGCTCCACGAGAGGATGATCAAGAAAGGGGACCCGTATTTCGAGGGAATGATACATGCTGACCCGGTCAGTCAGCACGAGGAGGTCGTTCGGCAGATAGAGCCGCAAATCTGCCAGCATGACGTGATGTAGAGTCGAATCGGCATCCTGGGACAAAAGAAGATGCTCGATTAATTCGTCGGGCGAATCCTGCTTTCCTACCCCTGCAAGAAAATCTCCATTCAACAACCGGCGACGATCGTTTGCTGAAAAAACCGTGATCAACGAACCATATTGCAAGGCTACCGAATCCATCTCCGCAGAATGCACGAACCGCTTGAGCCGATCAGCCCATCGTTGACCGGATTCTGGATCCGGCAGACAGTCGACCAAACGTTTGACCAGCTTCTGGCGTAAGAGCCGTGGCAACCTGCGGTATTGCTCGATCCATAGCATGCCGAGATATCGTTCGTACCCGCCACCGATCTCGTCTCCCCCCAGACCGGAAAGGGCGACTTTCACGTGGCGCCGGGTGAGTTCGCTGACATAGTAAGTCGGAATGGCGGACGAATCCGCAAACGGCTGGTCAAAACATGCCACAAGCTTCGGCAAGAGGTCGCGAATGTCGGGCGTAACCACGAACTCATGATGATGCGTCCCGAAGCGTTCCGCGACGAGCCGGGCATAGGCTCGTTCATCCTGAAAGGATCCCTTCCCTTCGTGTCCGATTGAGAATGTCTCCACCGGTTTGCTCGACTCCTGTGCCATAATCGCGACCACGGCGCTGGAATCGATTCCTCCAGAGAGAAAGGCTCCAAGCGGGACATCACTGACCATATGACTCTTGACGCTT
>JBQTIO010000059.1:0-11321 GCA_052388075.1 Nitrospiraceae bacterium | reverse complement strand
TCATCTCGTCAGGTGAAACGGGACGTCCGTGAGGATGACGCGTTCCTTGAACAACAGCGCGGCCTTGAGGAGCAGCGCGCGTTGGTTATGCAGGATGTTCTGCCACCAACGGGCCGGAAGAATCTCCGGGATTACGACGGTCACCCAGGTGTCCGGTTCCTTTTCCAGAATTTCTTCGACGTAGTCGAGCAAGGACCTCAGAACCGACCGGTAGGGAGAGGAGAGGGCGATCAAATTGACGCCACCGCCCCATTGGGCCCACTGGATTTTGACCTTGGCGCTTTCTTCCGGATCGAGATCGACGTAGACGGCCCGAATTTCTCCGGGCCGACTTCTCGCATAGTCCACAGCGCGGACGACGGCGCGATTCATCCCACTGATCGGGATGATCACGATGTTTCGCCGCGGCAGTGGAGGCCGCGGACCTCTGCGGTCCAGCGTGATCTGTTCAGCCACGGCTTTATAGTGTGAACGGATACCCCCGAACATGAGGATGAGGATTGCGACCAGCAGGAATACGATCCAGGCGCCCTGCATGAATTTGGTGCTGGCGATGATGATCGTGGCGATGCCGGTGGTGATCGCGCCCGCGCCGTTGACGATCAACTTTTTCCGCCAGTGCGCGCCCTTTTTGACGAGCCACCGCTTCACCATGCCGGTCTGAGAGAGTGTGAACGAGACAAAGACGCCGATGGCATACAACGGAATCAGCCCGTGGGTGTTCCCCTCAAACAGCACGAGGAGCAGGCAGGCGAAGAAACCCAGAATGATGATGCCGTTTGAAAAGACCAGGCGATCGCCGAACGTGGCCATCTGATGGGGCATGAATCCGTCCCGGGCCAGGATCGAGGCCAGGTGCGGGAAGCCGGCGAAGGCGCTGTTCGCCGCCAGAACGAGCAGGGCCATGGTGCCGATCTGCACGGTGTAATACATGGCGCCGGTGCCGAAGGTGAGGCGAGCCAATTGCGATACGACGGTTTCGTCCACTTTGGCGAGAATGCCGTAGTGGTAGGCCATCCAGCTGATGCCCATGAACAGCGAGGCGAGGATGGCGGACATCCAGATCATCGTGGTCGCGGCATTCTTCGATTCAGGATGGCGAAAGGCTTTCACGCCATTGGAGATCACTTCCATACCGGTGACCGCGGAACAGCCTGCGGCGAACGAACGAAGGATCAGGAACAGGGTCAGATTCTCCATCTCTCTTCCCGAACCTCCAGGATTGGCCGGAGCGGGCACCGTGCCCGAGTTGAACAAGGATTGCGCCGTGCCGATGACGACCAGCAGGCCGAGGGCTCCGATGGCCAGATACGTCGGGATGGCGAAAAACTTGCCCGATTCACGGACGCCGCGCAGGTTCATGACGACCATAAACAGAATGGCCACAAGTCCCAGCGCCTCCCGGTGTATGAACAGGGCTGGGATCGCCGAGGTAAGGGCGGCCACTCCTGCCGCCACGCTGACGGCCACGGTCAGGACGTAGTCGATCATCAACGCCGCTGCGGCAACCAGGCCCGGCACATCGCCGAGGTTTGATCGCGCGACGATATAGGCACCGCCGCCTTGCGGATATTCGTAAATGATCTGGCGATAGGAGATCGTCAGGACCAGGACAAGGAAGAGGATGGCCAGGCTGACGGGTATCGACCAGGCGACGGCCGCTGTGCCGGCCAGAATGAGAACCAGTAGAATCTCTTCCGTCGCGTAGGCGACCGACGAGATGGCGTTTGAGGAGAAAATGGCCAGGGCCAGCGTTTTCGAGAGCCGTTCGTGAGCGGCCTGGGTGGTTTTCAGCGGATCGCCGACGAGCCAGCGCTTCAGAATCATAGACAGATTATCTCACAAACCTTGCAGCCAGGTGAATGTTATCAGGACCTCGTCACGATAGGGCCAAAGACTCAGGCCGGAGCGGCATCAAGCCGGAGCTGCCGGTGTCTGATCCAGCCGCGATGGGACTGTTGCCCATAGGGGGTTGACAGAGAAAGCCGCCTTTTGTATTGTTCTCTTCCCCAGGTGCGCGTCAACGCCTTCGGCATGTATATAGTATAAGCAGTTGAAGAACATGAGAGGCCGGGTCGTTTCCTACAATCCAATCTTTTTTCGTCCATCCCCTTCTGTATTTCTATATCACTGTAAGGAGGTCGGTCCATGTTGTCCCACTTAACATCCACCCGTACGCTCGGCGCGATGGCGGCTGTGGCTCTGCTCTGGGCTCCGCTCGCATCCGCTGAGAACTCCTCTCATCCCGGACACGCAACCACGCAGGCCGTCGCGATGAACCATCAGCTGCCGGCTTGGGCAGAACAGCTCAAGGGGCAAACGATCGTCGAAGACACGATGTCCGGCAGGGCCAATCGGTCGGCGATGGTCGAGCAGCAGCACCAGCGCATCATGGAGCATATGTCCAATGATCCGCAGGTCCAGGGTGTCAACACCGGTATGTTCAACACCTCCGCTATGATGCACCAGTATGGAGCCGGTGGGCAGGACATGCTCCTCATGTCCGATCCTCGTGTTGAACCGGTGGCCCTGACAGGCGGCGGCAAGTGCCCGGCGACCGCGCCGGTCAAGCAGTACAATGTCTCCGCGATCAATGTCGAAATCACCCTCAATCAGTGGCTCGACTTCTATCCCGGCTACATGTACGTGCTGGATGAAGATCTCGACAAGGTACGCGCGGAAGAGACGACGAACAAGGAAGCGCGTGATAAGGAAGGTTTCGATCCAGGCGCGGTGATCCCAGGCGTGCAAGCTCAGTGGATTCAGCCGCTCACGATCCGTGCCAACCAGGGAGATTGCCTCAAGATCAAGTTGAGCAACAAGTTGGAAGGCGGCGAAGATGTCAGCCTTCACATCCATGGGTCAGCCATGGTGGTGAGCGCCACCGGCGCGTCGGCTGCGACCACGAATCCCGACAGCATTGTCGCCAAGGACAAGAGCGCTGACTTTGAGTGGTACATCCATCCGAACACGCAGGAAGGTGTCCGGCAGTTCCATACCTTCAGCAATGACCGTGAGTTGACCGTGATGGGCCTCTTCGGCTCCTTCGTCGTTGAACCCCGCGGCTCCTCCTATTGGGAACCACTGGGAAACGGCGAGGCGACCCCCGCCACCAGCGGCTGGCAAGTCATGATCAAGAACGGCACGGGACCGGATTTTCGTGAATTTGTGCTGTACTATCATGAAGTCGGTGACGAGGCCTTCCGCCCGCTGAATAAGAAGGGCGATTTCTTGCCACAACGCGATCCGTTGACCGATACCTATCGCCCAGGCGGCCGCGCGATCAACTATCGGAGCGAGCCGTTCGGCATCAACAACATGCACCTGCAGCACGAATACTTCGGTTTCGAGGACGAGTCGATGGGGTATGGCTCCTATACGTTCGGCGATCCATCCCCGACGATCCCTCGCTCCTACATGGGAGACCCGGCCAAGTTCCGTTTGGTTCATGGGGGGTCTGAAGTGTTTCACTCACATCATCCGCATGGCGGGACGATTCGGTGGCCGCGCAGTCCGCGCGCGATCGATGACATGAACCTCTGGGCAACCGCGACCAACGGTCCAGTGAAGTATCCAGTGATTCGTGCAAAGACGGACCGCGTCGATGTGGAAGTCATCGGTCCGTCGGAAGCGCTCGATCTGGAAACAGAGTGCGGGTCTGGCCTGTGCCAGCAGTTGGCCGGCGATTTTCTCTTCCACTGCCACGTCGCGCACCATTATGTGTCTGGCATGTGGGGCTACTGGCGTGTGTACAACACGATCCAGCAGGGTGACCTGCGGAACGATGTGATGCCGGATCTGCGTGAATTACCGGATCGTAAGGGCCGCATCAAGACACCGATTTCATCCGACAAGTTGATCGGGCAGACGGTCGATTGGTTCGGCACGCCATTCAAGATCGTGGAAAAGGGGAAGAGCAACTGGAAAGGCACTCCCGCCACGATCAACATCAAGGACTGGGTCGAAATGCAGTTGCCGACGCAAGGCAAGCCTGGCCACAAGGATGACGAGAAGGGCCAGATTGTGTCTTATGACGCCACGGTGTTGGATTGGATCTGGGAAGGCACGCGTGCGATGAGCGAGAAGGAAAGCACGATCGACAATCCCAAATACAAATCGACCCATCCGGGCAAGCGGCATCCGATCATGTTCGAACCATTGACCGGCAAGGTGGCCTGGCCGCATCTGACGCCCCACTTCGGGAAGCGCGTGATGTTCTCGCCGAACCATGTCGGCGCACCCTGGCTGGAGATGATCCGGCGCGACGCCAACGGGGACGAAAGCGTCGACCAAGCAATTCCCGGCGAGAACGGCAACTGGAGTCTCTGCCCGGTCAATGCAGGGCGGAAGAGCTACAACGTGCACTTCATCAAGCTGCCGATCAAGATCGCCAAGGCTCAGGGTAAGGAGCCGCCTGTGGTTGATCCGAACGGCTTGATCTATGTGCTCCATGAAGAAGAAACGGCGGTCCGGGCCAACGACGATCTGAAGTATCCGTTGGTCGTCCGCGGCAACATCTACGACTGTGTGGATTGGATGCTCACCAGCGAGTGGGACGATGACGATTACACGAACTTCCAGTCGTCCAAGATCAATACCCACTGGCACTTCCTGCAGTTCGACAACCAGGCATCGGACGGCGTGATCACCGGCTTCTCCTACGAGCAGTCGGTCCGCCCGTTCACGATGCTGGGCAAGAAGAATCAAAAGGGGCTCCCGGCCCCGATGAACACGGTGTTGACGGCCGCGGCCAAGAAGGGCGCGACCAGCATCACCGTGAAGAATGCGAAACAATATCATGTCGGTACCTTGATTCTCGTGGGCGCCGATAACGTGAAAGGCAACGAGGTGTCCCGCATCAAGGCAATCAACGGCAACGCGATCACCTTGGCGAATGGTTTGAAGAACGATCACCCGGCAAATGACATCATTACGGTAGAGTTTGTCCGGCAGCGGTTCTGGGTCGATGCGGATGTCGGGACGGTCTTCTGGCACGACCACGCGTTCGGCGCGACGACGTGGCCGCACGGCGGGTTCGGCACGTTCATTGCCGAGCCGGTTGGATCCACCTATCATGATCCGAAGACTGGAAAGCTGGTCCGGAGCGGGCCGATCGCGGATATCCACACCAACGAGCCGGTGGGTCATGGGGTGAACAACAGTTTCCGCGAATTGATGGTTCAAGTGCATGACACAGTGCCGCACACCGTCAATATCGTGACGGCGGGCAATCCTCCCGGGCAGCCGGTGGAAGTCGCCCTCGAAGCGGGGAAGACTGTGTCGTTCATGATGCCGGAAAAAATCTACATGACGCCGATGCCGTTCCTGAACGGCGGTACGCATACCACCGGCAGCGGCTTGAACTTCAGGGCGGGACCGATCGCGCAACGGTTGGCGACGGACCCGGATGTCGCACAAGCATTTAACAGCCAGATCCACGGGGATCCGTACACGCCGCTCCTGAGGGCGTACACCGGTGATACGATGGTGTTCCGTCTCTTGCATACGCTCATGAACGAGACGATGACCTGGACCCTCTCCGGTCATACGTTCTGGACGGAGCGATATGCATCCGATGCGAACCGAAAGAACTCGATTCATATCGGCATTGCAGAACGGTACGATCTGGTGGTGCCGGAAGCCGGTGGTCCAAGACATCAAGCGGGCGATTACATCCACTTCAATGGACGGTCCTCCAAGCTCTCTGAGGGAGCATGGGGAATCATCCGTGTGTATGACAAAGAGCAGGCTGATCTGAAGAAGCTGCCGGCCGGCTTCTCGATCAAGGGTGAGATTCCGAAGGCATTGCCGGTCTGTCCGGCGGATGCTCCGGTCAAGAGCTTCAACGTGGTGGCGCTGGATTATCCATCCATGACATTCAACGCCAAGGCTCCGGAATCGATCGAAGTGGACTTCGAACGAAAGATCCAGATCACCAACCCGGAAGCAAAGATCTACGCATTGGAGGAAGACGTTGCCAAGGTGTCCGGGGGCATGCAGCCTATGCCGCTCACACTCCGCGTGAATATCGGGGATTGCGTGAAGGTGAACCTGAAAAACAAGATGAAGGACAGTAAGGCGTCCTTCTCGGCGATCGGGTTGGCTTTCGATCCGAAGGATTCGATGGGCGCCAACGTGGGAAACAACCCTGGCGATCAGACGATCGCTCCTGGTGCTGAGCGGGTCTACACCTACTATGCTGATCCGTTCAACGGCGAGACGACCTCGCTCGTGTGGGACTGGGGCAACGTGATGACCAATCCTCGCAACGGTTTGTTCGGAGCCGTGGTGGTCGGTCCGAAGGGTTCGAAGTATCGTGACCCGAAGACTGGTGCAGATTTGGGGAACAAGAATGCCTGGGCGGCCGACGTGATCATTGATCGCACGGTGCCGGGTAATGAAATGAGAGCCAACTATCGCGACGTTGCCTTGTTCTTCCAGGACGAGGACAACATCATTGGCACCAGTTTCATGCCGTATGTGCAAAACGTCGCGGGCTTGACCGGTGTCAACTACCGGTCTGAGCCGTACAAGTATCGTGAAGAACAGGGCTGCTCGTTGGGCAAGGTGTTCCAGCCTTGCAAGGCGGACAAGCCGGAAGATCCAGCAACGCCGATCATCGAATCGCATGCGGGTGATCCGGTACGCATTCACGTGATCGGTGCGAATAACGAACAGAACGGGATGTTCAGCGTTGAGAAGCATGAGTGGCCGATCGAGCCGTTCATGCGTGGAGCGGACCAGATCAGCGTGGTCGAGTACTCCGGGTCGGAAACGCTTGATGCCTTCATTCCATCGGCGGGCGGACCCTATCGCTTGTCGGGCGACTATGTATACAGCAACCAGCGGTTGCCGTATTCGCAGTCCGGGCAATGGGGCTATCTGCGTGTGTTGCCAGCGGGCGATCAGCGTTTGCTGCCGCTCAATGGAATGGGTGCGGGAATGAAGAGTGCGTCGCTCGAACAGTCGGGGCAGGCCATTCCTGTAGCGGCCAAGTAAGACGGCAGGCGTCGCCTCGGCTCGCTTGAGAGCATGAGAAGGGGGAGGCTACCCGCCTCCCCCTTTTGCTTTGAGTCGGCCTTTTGGTACGATGCCGACATCCGGGGGTGCGATGTGATGAGGCTTGGAACGTTCATGAAGGCGCCGCTATTTGTTTTTGCCTTGTCGCTCGTGAGCGGTGGTCCGGCGGCCTTGGCCTACGAGGAGATTCAGGTTACCGGCGGGGGCATGATCGCAGGACAGGTCACGATGACGCCCGGGAAACCCATCCCCAAGGGATTCAACCTGATTACGTTTCCCGACCCGGTCTATTGCGGGCGAATCTCGACCGGCACGGGCTGGCGGATTCTGAAAGAGTTTGAAGTGTCGGCGGACGGCGCCCTCAGGGACGTGGTGGTCTGGCTGTCGGATGTGGCGAAAGGCAAAGCGTTCACGTTCGAACCCCCGACGATCGAAGCACGGGACTGCCGATTTCTCCCGTTTGTCACCGTCGTGCGAAATCAGGATCGCGTGGTCATCATGAACATGGACCCGGTGATGCACGATATCCAGGCCTACGAAACGTCGCAGCTCGGCCCTCGGGTGCTCTTTAATACTCCGCTTCCGATGAACCCCCATCACAAGCGGGTCGTAGGAGCCGACAGCCACGAGCATTTGGCTGGCCAGCCGATCACGGAAACGATTCTGATGACGAAGGGGAGGAAGTTCTTCGTCATGCAATGCGGGTTTCACGCCTATATGGAAAGCTGGGGTCTCGCGGTCGAGAACCCCTATTACCAGATGACTGACAGCGACGGCACGTTTGCGCTCGCCGATGTGCCTCCGGGAGACTATGTGCTGCACGCCTGGCATCCCGGCGTGGGTGTCGTGCTGGAGAAAAAGATTACTGTGCCTTCGAAAGGCGTCGTCACGACCGATTTCGTCTTCGAGGCCCCGAGGGGGCGTCGCAGCGCCCACGAAGTTCAAGAAAACCCGCACTTTGGATTGCAGGCGCTCGGAAAAACCGTGGACATCAGACCGACGTTGGAACTCCAAGTGCCGTGAACGAGGAAGGAGCTGATGCGTGACTAACAGATTGATTAAGCATCTCGTCGGACTCCTCTCGTTGACCGTTGCCACGCTGCCGGTCGGAGCCGCGCCGGCCTATGAGGTGATCGACGTGCAGCACGGCGGAACGGTTGAAGGAACCGTGACCTTGCAGGGCAGCGTTCCTGAGCCGAAAGGCTTCAATCTCATCACGTTTCCCGACCCTGCCTATTGCGGCCGCATATCAAACGGTCGCGGCTGGCGATTGCTCCACGATTTCGTCGTCGACCCTCACGGGGGATTGAAGGATGCCATTGTAGTGCTCGAAGGGGTAGAAGCCGGGAAACCGTTCGAACTGTCCGTTCCGCTGATTGAAGCGCGCGACTGCATGTTTCAACCCTTCATGACGATTGTGCGTAATGGGCACGCGGTCGAAGTGATCAACATGGATCCGGTCATGCATGATATTCAAGGCTATGAAACCTCGCTCGAAGCCGGCGCCCGGGTGTTGTTTAATACCCCCCTGGTGATGAATCATCAGCACCGACGAGGGGACATTCACGCGATGCACAACCATGCGCCGGGAAAATCGCTGGTCGGACCGATCTATCTGAACAAAGGACGGCGCACGTTCTACATGCAGTGCGGGTTTCACGCGTACATGGAAAGTTGGGCGATGGCGGTCAACAATCCCTACTACGCGTTGACTGATGAGCACGGGAAATTCTCGATCGACAACATCCCGCCCGGCACCTACCAATTGGTGGTCTGGCACCCTCAGACGGGTCCTGGAAACACCACGATGGTCACGGTCCAGACTGATGGGAAGCTGGTCCAGCAGCTCTCGCTGCCGGCCCCAAAAGGGAATCGGACGGTCTACAAAGTCGTGGACAATCCTCGTTTCGGCCCGGATACCCTGGGCTATTCGGTCGAAATTGCTCCCTTAGTCGAACGTCAGCATTGACGGCCGATGTGGCCTCGTTTTACGAGGGGAAGCCGCCTATCGGTCCTCCTGATTCTTGTCCTCAGCGCGTCGGTCGGGCGACCGGACCATCGCGCCACGGCCGGTGACGCGCCTTCGAGTCAAGCGGAATTCTCCGGCCACCTCGTCAAGAACGTGAACGGGAAGAAACGGCAGGCGCAAGTCTTTGCGAAAGGGGATCGCCTGCGCCTGGAGTACAAGTATGCCGTCCGAACCGACGTTGGCTACGCGGCCATCGAGATCATCAGGATGGATCAGGCTGAGATCTGGTACGTCCTCGCGCAACGGAGAGAACTATTGGTCGTGCCGCTGGATCCGGACGACGCCCTTCCGGTGCGTCCCGAGTTGCCCGGAGAGTCGAGCCGAACCTTTGTCGGCGATGCTATGGTAGCGGGTCGTGCCGCGACGCTGTTCGACGTTCAGATCAATCGTCATGGGCGCGGAGAACGATTCTATGAATGGATCGATGTCGAATCGGGAGTGGTGCTCAAGCTGGTCAGTCGAGACCGTGACTGGGCGTTTGAGTATGAGCGGTTTCGGTTGTCTCCTCAGCCGGACTACTATTTCGATGCGCCGCCGGGATACAAGAAGCGCGTCAGTGCCTCTGGTCCGCAACGGCAAGGATAGAGGGCTGATGCACTGGATGAACAAGACCCGGTGTGTTGGTCGTCGAGCTCTGTTGGTTGTGGCCTCCATGGTGCCTGTGAGCCTGGGCATGCCAGTGGTGGTGGCGCTCGCAACCGGGTCGCCCGCGGCGACGAAGGATCTTCAGCGGTTCTACGACAAGAAGGAATATCAAAAGGCGGTCGAGGAGATCGGCAAGCTCGGCCCGGAACAATCTGCCCTGCCCGACGTCCGGCGGATCAAGATCCGCTCTCTTCTCAGGCTCGGCAACCCGAAAGACGCGCTGGCGGAGTACGACAGGCTGGAACTTGCGCTGAAACAGGATGATGAGCCTCTGCTGCGCGAGATTTCGTTGGGGTTCATCATCGTCATGACGAAGGACATGCGAGAGCAAATGCGCGGAGCGGCCTATACGGCACTCAAGGAATGGAATAGTCCCGAAGCGATTCCCTTTCTGGAGGATGGGCTCAGCGACGGCTCCGGCCTCGTTCGTGCACTGGCTGCTGAAGGACTCGCGAAGCTGGAAGAGGGACGCCGCTCGGCTCGGCTCCGGCAGGCGTTGGACGATCAGGCGGTCTTGGTGAAGGAGGCGGTCCTGAAAGGACTCGCAAAGTCTGGCGATGCCTCGGTGGTTGGAATGGTCGAACCCGCTCTGAAGGATTCCGAGGCGCGGGTGCGAGTGGCAGCTGCGGAGGTGCTCTGCCGCTTCGGGCGTAGCCCCGGGTGTGATCTATTGCAGCGATCCGGGAGGGCCCTCAATCCTGACGAACGGACCTCGGCGATTCGCGCGCTGGTCGATTTGCAGGGGCCGCAGGTATTGCCGATCCTGATCGAGGCGAGCGAACACAAGCAGCCATCCGTACGAGGGGCTGCCGCGGCGGGGCTTGGCCACGTGCCTAAGCAGGAGGCGTTGGCCGCCCTGACGCGGCTGCTGAAAGATCCTCTTCCCCCGGTTCGGATTGCCGCCGCGGTCAGCTTGGGACAGCTGCGCGGGCTGGATACGGTTCCACCGTTGAGGAGGGCCCTAGAAGATCATGATGCCTCGGTCAGGGCGTTTGCCATCGGTGCGCTTCTGGCGCAGGGCGAAGGGTATGATACCCTGGCTGCTCCCCTCTCGACTCTGTCCAACACAAAGGAGCCAGCCGTTCGAACCGCGGTTGCGCGAGCCTTGGGCCATGCATCGGAGCATAATCGCGAACCGGCTCGCTCAGCCGTGATGCTCTTGACGCAGGACGCCGTGCCTCGCGTGAGAATTGCGGCGCTCAGATCGATGGCGAAGCTCGAAGCCATGCATGCCGTGCTGCCCCTGAAGCGGAGCCTCCACGACGAGGACGATGCCGTCCGGGCGACCGCGGGAGGAGCGTTGCTCCAGCTGCTGCGAGCCGGATAAGGGTCTGACGGACGCGCTCTTCCGGTCGCGACAGGCCGGCCGCGGGCCAGCCGGGGATGGACAAGTCATGACGCTCCAGAGAAGAATGTTTTGAGGTAGGGGTTGACGTCGTGGGCCTCATGCTGTATGGTGTCATTACATTTCACTCGTAGTAGTCCGGCGGGGGGATGTTTTAATCATAACGGACTTCGCGATCGCATCGCGACCAGGTCCAGTCCGGAGTTGCACCCTTCTCGGTTGTCTCTCCCCACGGTTCTCTGATCCCGTCATCATGCGATCAAACTGAAAGGATAGTGTAGT